>NZ_JBEIAC010000006.1:0-250415 GCF_040240335.1 Brenneria sp. L4-2C
TCACCGGCGTATCTTCCGCCGTGTTGATCGTTTGGTCGGCCGTCACCGGCGCATCATTCACCGCGGTCACGCCGATATTCACCGTGCTAACGGTGGTACCACCCTGTCCGTCAGCCACCGTCACGCTAAAGCTGTCACTGCCGTTAAAGTTGCTTGCCGGCGTATAGGTGTACTCACCGGTGGCCGCGTCCAGCGTCAGGGTGCCGTTCTTCGGTTGTTCGCCCACGGTGTAGCTCAGCTCGTCGCCATCGACATCGCTGGCAGTAATTTGCCCGGTCACCGGCGTATCTTCCGCCGTGTTGATCGTTTGGTCGGCCGTCACCGGCACATCGTTGACCGCGGTCACGCCAATGCTGACCGTGCTGCTCACGGTACCGCCATTACCGTCCGCCACCGTAACACTAAAGCTGTCATTGCCGTTAAAGTTGCTTGCAGGGGTATAGGTGTACGCACCGGTGGCCGCATCCAGCGTTAGCGTACCGTTCTTCGGTGCCTCACCTACCGTGTAACTCAGCGTATCACCATCGACATCGGATGCGCGGATGGCGCCGCTGATCGGGGTGTCTTCCGCGGTAGTCAGCGTCTGATCGGCCGTGACCGGTGCATCATTCACGGCGGTCACGCCAACACTGACCGTGCTGACCGTGATGCCACCCTGTCCGTCATCCACCGTGACGGTAAAGGTATCGCTGCCGTTAAAGTTGCTTGCAGGGGTATAGGTGTACTCGCCGGTAGCGGCGTCCAGTGTCAGCGTACCATTCTTCGGCGCCTCGCCCACGGTGTAGCTCAGCTCGTCGCCATCCACATCGGACGCACTAATCGTACCGCTGATCGGGGTGTCTTCTGCGGTAGTCAACGTCTGATCGGCCGTCACCGGCGCATCATTCACCGCGGTCACGCCGATATTCACCGTGCTGACCGTCGTGCCGCCCTGTCCGTCATCCACCGTGACGGTAAAGCTGTCACTGCCGTTAAAGTTAGCGGTCGGCGTGTAGGTGTACTCGCCGGTGGCCGCGTCCAGCGTTAGCGTACCGTTTTTCGGCTGCTCGCCCACGGTATAGCTCAGTACGTCGCCGTCCACATCGGATGCGCTAATCGTACCGCTGATCGGCGTATCTTCCGCGGTCGTCAGGCTCTGATCTGCGGTCACCGGTGCATCGTTGACCGCGGTCACGCCGACATTCACGGTACTGACCGTGGTGCCACCATTACCATCCGCGACCGTCACGCTAAAGCTGTCATGACCATTAAAGTTGGCGGTCGGCGTGTAGGTGTACTCGCCGGTAGCTGCGTCCAGCGTCAGGGTGCCGTTCTTGGGCTGCTCGCCCACGGTGTAACTCAGCACGTCGCCGTCCACATCGGACGCACTAATCGTACCGCTGATCGGGGTGTCTTCTGCGGTAGTCAGCGTCTGATCGGCTGTCACCGGCGCATCATTCACCGCGGTCACGCCGATATTCACCGTGCTAACGGCGGTACCGCCCTGTCCGTCCGCCACCGTGACGGTAAAGCTGTCATTGCCGTTAAAGTTGGCAGTCGGCGTATAGGTGTACTGCCCGGTGGCCGCATCCAGTGTCAGCGTACCGTTCTTCGGTGCCTCACCTACCGCGTAACTCAGTACATCACCATCCACATCGGATGCGCTGATGGCGCCGCTGATCGGCGTGTCTTCCAGCGTCGTCAGGCTTTGGTCAGCGGTGACCGGTGCATCATTCACCGCGGTCACACCAATATTCACCGTGCTGACCGTCGTGCCGCCATTACCATCCGCCACCGTGACGCTAAAGCTGTCACTGCCGTTAAAGTTAGCGGTCGGCGTGTAGGTGTACTCCCCGGTAGCCGGATCCAGTACCAGAGTACCGTTCTTCGGCGCCTCGCCCACGGTATAGCTCAGCTCATCGCCATCCACATCGCTGGCAGTAATTTGCCCGGTCACCGGCGTATCTTCCGCCGTGGTGATCGTTTGGTCGGCCGTGACCGGTGCATCATTGACCGCGGTCACGCCGATATTCACCGTGCTGACCGTGGTGCCGCCTTGCCCGTCAGCCACCGTGACGGTAAAGCTGTCACTGCCGTTAAAGTTGCTTGCCGGGGTATAGGTGTACTCACCGGTAGCCGAATCCAGCGTCAGGGTGCCGTTTTTCGGCTGCTCGCCCACGGTGTAGCTCAGCACGTCGCCGTCCACATCGGACGCACTAATCGTACCGCTGATCGGCGTATCTTCCAGCGTCGTCAGACTCTGATCGGCCGTCACCGGCGCATCGTTGACCGCGGTCACGCCGACATTCACCGTGCTGACCGTCGTGCCGCCATTACCGTCCGCTACCGTGACGGTAAAGCTGTCATTACCATTAAAGTTGGCGGTCGGGGTATAGGTGTACTCACCGGTGGCCGCATCCAGCGTCAGCGTACCGTTCTTCGGCGCCTCGCCCACCGTGTAGCTGAGCTCGTCGCCATCCACATCGGACGCACTAATCGTACCGCTGATCGGCGTATCTTCCGCCGTCGTCAGGGTTTGATCTGCGGTCACCGGCGCATCATTCACCGCAGTCACACCAATATTCACCGTGCTGACGGTGGTACCGCCCTGTCCGTCAGCCACCGTCACGCTAAAGCTGTCATTACCGTTAAAGTTGCTTGCCGGGGTATAGGTATATGCACCGGTGGCCGCATCCAGCGTCAGGGTGCCGTTCTTCGGCGCCTCGCCCACGGTATAGCTGAGCTCGTCGCCGTCCACATCAGACGCACTGATGGCGCCGCTGATCGGCGTATCTTCCGCCGTGGTGATCGTTTGGTCGGCCGTCACCGGTGCATCATTCACCGCGGTCACGCCGATATTCACCGTGCTGACCGTGGTGCCACCCTGTCCGTCAGCCACCGTCACGCTAAAGCTGTCATTACCGTTAAAGTTGGCGGTCGGGGTATAGGTGTACTGTCCGGTAGCCGGATCCAGCGTCAAGGTGCCGTTTTTCGGCTGCTCGCCCACGGTATAGCTCAGCTCATCGCCATCGACATCGCTGGCAGTAATTTTCCCGATCACCGGCGTATCTTCCGTCGTCGTCAGACTCTGATCCGCCGTCACCGGCGCATCGTTGACCGCGGTGACGCCAATATTCACGGTACTGACGGTGGTACCGCCCTGTCCGTCAGCCACCGTGACGGTAAAACTGTCACTGCCGTTAAAGTTGGCGGTCGGCGTATAGGTATACGCGCCGGTGGCCGCGTCCAGCGTCAGCGTACCGTTCTTCGGCGCCTCGCCCACCGTGTAGTTGAGCGCGTCGCCATCCACATCGCTGGCAGTAATTTGCCCGGTCACCGGCGTATCTTCCGCCGTGGTGAGCGTCTGATCCGACGTCACCGGTACGTCATTCACCGACGTGACGCCGACATTCACGGTACTGACCGTGGTGCCGCCATGACCGTCCGCGACCGTGACGGTAAAACTGTCATTGCCGTTAAAGTTGGCGGTCGGCGTATAGGTATACTCACCGGTGGCCGCATCCAGTGTTAGCGTACCGTTCTTCGGCTGCTCACCCACCGTGTAGCTCAGCTCGTCACCGTCCACATCGGACGCGCTGATGGTACCGCTGATCGGGGTGTCTTCTGCGGTAGTCAGAGTCTGATCGGCAGTGACCGGTACATCGTTGACCGCGGTGACGCCGATATTCACGGTACTGACGGTGGTACCGCCCTGTCCGTCATCCACCGTCACGCTAAAGCTGTCACTGCCGTTAAAGTTAGCGGTCGGCGTGTAGGTGTACTCACCGGTAACCGCGTCCAGCGTCAGCGTACCGTTTTTCGGCTGCTCGCCCACGGTATAGCTCAGTACGTCGCCGTCCACATCGGATGCGCTAATCGTACCGCTGATCGGCGTGTCTTCCGCCGTCGTCAGGGTTTGATCGGCCGTGACCGGCGTATCGTTGACCGCGGTCACGCCGATATTCACCGTGCTGACCGTCGTGCCGCCATTACCGTCCGCTACCGTCACGCTAAAGCTGTCAGTGCCGTTAAAGTTGCTTGCCGGCGTATAGGTGTACGCACCGGTGGTCGCATCCAGCGTCAGCGTACCATTCTTCGGCTGCTCGCCCACCGTGTAGCTGAGCTCGTCGCCATCCACATCAGACGCACTGATGGCGCCGCTGATCGGGGTGTCTTCTGCGGTAGTCAGCGTCTGATCGGCGGTGACCGGCGCATCGTTGACCGCGGTGACGCCGATATTCACCGTGCTAACGGTGGTGCCGCCCTGTCCATCAGCCACCGTGACGCTAAAGCTGTCATTGCCGTTAAAGTTGCTTGCAGGGGTATAGGTGTACGCACCGGTGGTCGCATCCAGCGTCAGCGTACCATTCTTCGGCTGCTCGCCCACCGTGTAGCTGAGGTCGTCGCCATCCACATCGGATGCACTAATCGTACCGCTGATCGGCGTATCTTCCGCGGTCGTCAGGCTCTGATCGGCGGTCACCGGCGTATCGTTGACCGCAGTCACACCAATATTCACCGTGCTGACGGTGGTTCCGCCCTGCCCGTCAGCCACCGTCACGCTAAAGCTGTCATTGCCGTTAAAGTTAGCGGTCGGCGTATAGGTGTACTCACCGGTGGCCGCGTCCAGCGTCAGCGTGCCGTTCTTGGGTTGTTCGCCCACCGTGTAGCTCAGCACATCGCCGTCCACATCGGATGCGCTGATGGCGCCGCTGATCGGCGTATCTTCCAGCGTCGTCAGGCTTTGATCGGCCGTGACCGGTGCATCATTCACCGCGGTCACACCGATATTCACCGTGCTAACGGTGGTACCGCCCTGTCCATCAGCCACCGTCACGCTAAAGCTGTCATTGCCGTTAAAGTTGCTTGCTGGGGTATAGGTATACTCCCCGGTAGCCGGATCCAGTACCAGAGTACCGTTCTTCGGCGCCTCGCCCACGGTATAGCTGAGCTCGTCGCCATCCACATCGCTGGCGGTAATTTTCCCGACCACCGGCGTATCTTCCGCCGTAGTCAGACTCTGATCCGCCGTGGCCGGCGCATCGTTGACCGCGGTCACGCCAATATTCACTGTACTGACGGTAGTGCCGCCTTGCCCGTCCGCGACCGTGACGGTAAAACTGTCATTGCCGTTAAAGTTGGCGGTCGGGGTGTAGGTGTACTCGCCGGTGGCCGCATCCAGCGTCAGGGTACCGTTCTTCGGTTGTTCGCCCACCGTGTAGCTCAGTACGTCGCCATCCACATCGCTGGCGGTAATTTTCCCGACCACCGGCGTATCTTCCGCCGTAGTCAGACTCTGATCCGCCGTGGCCGGCGCATCGTTGACCGCGGTAACGCCGACATTCACGGTACTGACCGTGGTACCGCCATTACCGTCCGCGACCGTGACGGTAAAACTGTCATTGCCGTTAAAGTTGGCGGTCGGGGTGTAGGTGTACTCGCCGGTGGCCGCATCCAGCGCCAGGGTGCCGTTTTTCGGTTGTTCGCCCACCGTGTAGCTCAGTACGTCGCCATCCACATCGGATGCACTAATCGTACCGCTGATCGGCGTATCTTCCAGCGTCGTCAGACTCTGATCGGCCGTGACCGGCGCATCGTTGACCGCGGTGACGCCGATATTCACCGTGCTAACGGTGGTACCGCCCTGTCCGTCAGCCACCGTGACGGTAAAGCTGTCATTGCCGTTAAAGTTGCTTGCCGGCGTATAGGTGTACTGCCCGGTGGCCGCGTCCAGTGTTAACGTACCGTTCTTCGGCGCCTCGCCCACGGTATAGCTGAGCTCGTCGCCATCCACATCGGACGCGCTGATAGCGCCGCTGATCGGGGTGTCTTCTGCGGTAGTCAGCGTTTGATCGGCAGTCACCGGTGCATCGTTGACCGCGGTCACGCCAATATTCACGGTACTGACGGTGGTGCCGCCTTGCCCGTCCGCCACCGTGACGGTAAAGCTATCATTACCGTTAAAATTGGCGGTCGGCGTGTAGGTGTACTCACCGGTGGCCGCATCCAGCGTCAGGGTGCCGTTTTTCGGCGCCTCGCCCACGGAATAACTCAGTACGTCGCCATCGACATCGGATGCGCTGATGGCACCGCTGATCGGCGTATCTTCCGGCGTCGTCAGACTCTGCTCGGCCGTCACCGGTGCATCATTCACGGCGGTCACACCGATATTCACTGTGCTGGCCGTGGTACCACCCTGTCCATCAGCCACCGTGACGGTAAAGCTGTCACTGCCGTTAAAGTTGCTTGCAGGGGTATAGGTATATGCACCGGTGGCCGCATCCAGCGCCAGGGTGCCGTTCTTCGGCTGCTCACCCACGGTATAGCTCAGCGTATCGCCATCGACATCGCTGGCAGTAATTTGCCCGGTCACCGGCGTATCTTCCGTCGTGGTGAGGGTCTGATCCGACGTCACCGGTACGTCATTCACCGACGTCACGCCAATATTCACGGTACTGACGGTGGTGCCGCCTTGCCCGTCCGCTACCGTCACGCTAAAGCTGTCATTGCCGTTAAAGTTGGCGGTCGGGGTATAGGTGTACTGTCCGGTAGCCGGATCCAGTACCAGAGTACCGTTCTTCGGCTGCTCGCCCACGGTATAGCTCAGTACGTCGCCGTCCACATCGGATGCGCTAATCGTACCGCTGATCGGCGTATCTTCCGCGGTCGTCAGGCTCTGATCTGCAGTCACCGGTGCATCGTTGACCGCGGTCACGCCGACATTCACGGTACTGACCGTGGTGCCACCATTACCATCCGCGACCGTCACGCTAAAGCTGTCATGACCATTAAAGTTGGCGGTCGGCGTGTAGGTGTACTCGCCGGTAGCGGCGTCCAGCGTCAGGGTGCCGTTTTTCGGCTGCTCGCCCACCGTGTAGCTCAGCACGTCTCCGTCCACATCGGACGCACTAATCGTACCGCTGATCGGCGTATCTTCCGGCGTGGTGATAATTTGGTCGGCCGTCACCGGTGCATCGTTGACTGCGGTCACGCCGATATTCACCGTGCTGACCGTGGTGCCACCCTGTCCGTCAGCCACGGTGACAGTAAAGGTATCGCTGCCGTTAAAGTTGCTTGCTGGCGTATAGGTGTACTGCCCGGTGGCCGCGTCCAGTACCAGAGTACCGTTTTTCGGCTGCTCGTCCACGGTATAGCTGAGCTCGTCGCCGTCCACATCGGATGCGCGGATGGCGCCGCTGATCGGGGTGTCTTCCTCGGTAGTCAACGTCTGATCGGATGTCACCGGCGCATCGTTGACCGCGGTGACGCCGATATTCACGGTACTGACGGTGGTACCGCCCTGTCCATCAGCCACCGTGACGGTAAAGCTGTCACTACCGTTAAAGTTAGCGGTCGGCGTATAGGTGTACTCGCCGGTAGCGACGTCCAGCGTCAGGGTGCCGTTCTTGGGCTGCTCGCCCACGGTGTAGCTCAGCACGTCGCCATCCACATCGGATGCGCTGATGGCGCCGCTGATCGGGGTGTCTTCCGCGGTAGTCAGCGTCTGATCGGCTGTCACCGGCGCGTCATTCACCGCGGTCACACCGATATTCACCGTGCTAACGGTGGTACCGCCATTACCGTCAGCCACCGTGACGCTAAAGCTGTCATTGCCATTAAAGTTGCTTGCCGGGGTATAGGTGTACTGTCCGGTAACCGCGTCCAGCGTCAGCGTACCGTTCTTCGGCGCCTCGCCCACCGTGTAGCTGAGCGCGTCGCCATCGACATCGCTGGCGGTAATTTGCCCGATCACCGGCGTATCTTCCGCCGTGGTGATCGTTTGGTCGGCCGTGACCGGTGCATCATTCACCGCGGTCACACCGATATTCACCGTGCTGACCGTGGTGCCACCCTGTCCGTCAGCCACCGTGACGGTAAAGCTGTCACTGCCGTTAAAGTTGCTTGCCGGGGTATAGGTGTACTCGCCGGTAGCGGCGTCCAGCGTCAGCGTACCGTTCTTGGGCTGCTCGCCCACGGTGTAACTCAGCACGTCGCCGTCCACATCGGACGCGCTGATAGTACCGCTGATCGGGGTGTCTTCCAGCGTCGTCAGGCTTTGATCGGCCGTGACCGGTACATCGTTGACCGCGGTGACGCCAATATTCACGGTACTGACGGTGGTACCGCCCTGTCCGTCCGCCACCGTGACGCTAAAGCTGTCATTACCATTAAAGTTGGCGGTCGGCGTATAGGTGTACTCGCCGGTAGCGGCGTCCAGCGCCAGGGTACCGTTCTTCGGCGCCTCGCCTACCGTGTAGCTGAGCTCGTCGCCATCCACATCGCTGGCGGTAATTTGCCCGATCACCGGCGTATCTTCCGCCGTGGTGATCGTTTGGTCGGCCGTGACCGGTGCATCGTTGACCGCGGTCACACCGATATTCACCGTGCTAACGGTGGTACCGCCCTGTCCGTCAGCCACCGTGACGGTAAAGCTGTCACTGCCGTTAAAGTTGGCGGTCGGCGTATAGGTATACGCGCCAGTGGCCGCGTCCAGCGTCAGCGTACCGTTCTTGGGCTGCTCGCCCACCGTGTAGCTGAGCACGTCGCCATCCACATCGGATGCGCTGATGGCGCCGCTGATCGGGGTGTCTTCCGCGGTAGTCAGCGTCTGATCGGCCGTCACCGGCGCATCGTTGACCGCGGTGACGCCGATATTCACGGTACTGACGGTCGTACCGCCTTTCCCGTCATCCACCGTGACGGTAAAGCTGTCACTGCCGTTAAAGTTAGCGGTCGGCGTGTAGGTGTACTGTCCGGTGGCCGCATCCAGCGTCAGCGTACCGTTCTTCGGCGCCTCACCTACCGTGTAGCTGAGCTCGTCGCCGTCCACATCAGACGCGCTGATGGCGCCGCTGATCGGGGTATCTTCCAGCGTCGTCAGACTCTGATCCGCCGTCACCGGCGCATCGTTGACCGCGGTCACACCAATATTCACCGTGCTGACCGTCGTACCGCCCTGTCCATCAGCCACCGTGACGCTAAAGCTGTCACTGCCGTTAAAGTTGCTTGCCGGGGTATAGATGTACTCGCCAGTAGCCGGATCCAGCGTCAAGGTGCCGTTTTTCGGCTGCTCGCCCACCGTGTAGCTCACCACATCGCCGTCCACATCGGATGCACTGATGGCGCCGCTGATCGGGGTGTCTTCTGCGGTAGTCAGCGTTTGATCGGCCGTGACCGGTGCATCGTTGACCGCGGTCACGCCAATGCTGACCGTGCTGCTCACGGTACCGCCATTACCGTCCGACACCGTCACGCTAAAGCTGTCACTGCCGTTAAAGTTGCTTGCCGGGGTATAGGTGTACTCGCCGGTGGCCGCATCCAGTACCAGAGTACCGTTTTTCGGCTGCTCGCCCACCGTGTAGCTGAGCTCGTCGCCATCCACATCGGACGCACTGATAGCGCCGCTGATCGGGGTGTCTTCTGCGGTAGTCAGCGTTTGATCGGCCGTAACCGGTGCATCGTTGACCGCGGTCACGCCAATGCTGACCGTGCTGCTCACGGTACCGCCATTACCGTCCGACACCGTCACGCTAAAGCTGTCATTGCCGTTAAAGCTGGCGGTCGGGGTATAGGTGTACTCGCCGGTAGCCGGATCCAGCGTCAAGGTGCCGTTTTTCGGCTGCTCGCCTACGGTATAGTTCAGCGTATCGCCATCGACATCACTGGCGGTAACTTGTCCGGTCACCGGCGTATCTTCCACCGTAGTGATCGTTTGGTCGGCCGTCACCGGCGCATCGTTGACCGCGGTGACGCCGATATTCACCGTGCTGACCGTGGTGCCGCCATTACCGTCCGCCACCGTGACGCTAAAGCTGTCATTACCATTAAAGTTGGCGGTCGGCGTGTAGGTGTACTCGCCGGTAGCGGCGTCCAACGTCAGCGTACCGTTCTTCGGCGCCTCGCCCACCGTGTAGCTCAGCTCGTCGCCATCAACATCGCTGGCAGTAATTTTCCCGATCACCGGCGTATCTTCCGCCGTGGTGAGCGTCTGATCGACCGTCACCGGCGTATCGTTGACCGCAGTCACACCAATATTCACCGTGCTGACCGTGGTACCGCCCTGCCCGTCAGCCACTGTCACCGTAAAGCTGTCATTGCCGTTAAAGTTGCTTGCCGGGGTATAGGTATACTCCCCGGTAGCCGCATCCAGCGTCAGCGTACCGTTCTTCGGCGCCTCGCCCACCGTGTAGCTCAGCTCGTCGCCATCGGCATCGCTGGCAGTAATTTTCCCGATCACCGGCGTATCTTCCGCCGTGGTGAGCGTCTGATCCGCCGTGGCCGGCGCATCGTTGACCGCGGTGACGCCGATATTCACGGTGCTGACGGTCGTGCCGCCCTCTCCGTCATCCACCGTCACGCTAAAGCTGTCACTGCCGTTAAAGTTGGCGGTCGGCGTATAGGTATACTCCCCGGTAGCCGGATCCAGAACCAGAGTACCGTTCTTCGGCGCCTCGCCCACGGTATAGCTCAGCTCGTCGCCATCCACATCGCTGGCGGTAATTTTTCCGATCACCGGCGTATCTTCCGCCGTGGTGAGCGTCTGATCGGCCGTCACCGGCGTATCGTTGACCGCAGTCACACCGATATTCACCGTGCTAACGGTGGTGCCGCCCTGTCCATCAGCCACCGTGACGCTAAAGCTGTCACTACCGTTAAAGTTGGCGGTCGGCGTATAGGTATACTCACCGGTGGCCGCATCCAGCGTCAGCGTACCGTTCTTCGGTGCCTCACCTACCGTGTAGCTCAGCTCGTCACCATCGACATCGCTGGCGGTAATTTTCCCGATCACCGGCGTATCTTCCGCCGTGGTGACCGTCTGATCCGCCGTCGCCGGCGCATCGTTGACCGCGGTAACGCCGACATTCACCGTGCTAACGGTGGTGCCGCCCTGTCCATCAGCCACCGTGACGGTAAAGCTGTCACTGCCGTTAAAGTTAGCGGTCGGCGTGTAGGTATACTCCCCGGTAGCCGGATCCAGTACCAGAGTACCGCTCTTCGGCGCCTCGCCCACGGTATAGCTCAGCGTATCGCCATCGACATCGCTGGCGGTGATCTGTCCGACCACCGGCGTATCTTCCGTCGTGGTGAGCGTCTGATCCGCCGTCACCGGCGCATCGTTGACCGCGGTGACGCCGACATTCACGGTACTGACCGTAGTACCGCCATTACCGTCCGCCACCGTGACGCTAAAGCTGTCATTACCGTTAAAGTTAGCTGTCGGCGTATAGGTATACTCACCGGTGGCCGCATCCAGCGTCAGCGTACCGTTCTTCGGTGCCTCACCTACCGTGTAGCTCAGCTCGTCGCCATCGACATCGCTGGCGGTAATTTGCCCGATCACCGGCGTATCTTCCGTCGTGGTGAGGGTCTGATCCGACGTCACCGGTACGTCATTCACCGACGTGACGCCGACATTCACGGTACTGACCGTAGTACCGCCATTACCGTCCGCCACCGTCACGGTAAAGCTGTCACTACCGTTAAAGTTAGCGGTCGGCGTATAGGTGTACTCGCCGGTAGCGACGTCCAGCGTCAAGGTGCCGTTTTTCGGCTGCTCGCCCACGGTATAGTTCAGCGTATCGCCATCGACATCGCTGGCGGTAATTTGCCCGGTCACCGGCGTATCTTCCGTCGTGGTGAGGGTCTGATCCGACGTCACCGGTACGTCATTCACCGACGTCACGCCAATATTCACGGTACTGACGGTTGTGCCGCCCTGTCCGTCCGCCACCGTGACGCTAAAGCTGTCATTGCCGTTAAAGTTAGCGGTCGGCGTATAGGTATACTCCCCGGTAGCCGGCTCCAGCGTCAGCGTACCGTTCTTCGGCGCCTCGCCCACCGTGTAGCTCAGCTCGTCGCCATCGACATCGCTGGCGGTGATCTGTCCGACCACCGGCGTATCTTCCGTCGTCGTCAAACTCTGATCCGCCGTCACCGGCGCATCGTTGACGGCAGTAACGCCAATGCTGACCGTGCTGCTCACGGTACCGCCTCGTCCGTCATCCACCGTGACGATAAAGCTGTCATTGCCGTTAAAGTTGGCGGTCGGCGTATAAGTATATTCCCCGGTAGCCGGATCCAGCGTCAGGGTACCGTTCTTCGGCTGCTCGCCCACCGTATAGTTCAGCGTATCGCCATCGACATCGCTGGCGGTAATCTGTCCGGTGACCGGCGTATCTTCTGCGGTAGTGAGATGCTGATCAGTGATTATCGGCACCGCATTTAGTCCGACATCGTTATTGCTGTTTGTCGTCGTCAATGCCGAAGAATTGATGTCAGTTTGATCGCTTGATGTGCGTGAGTCGGCAGATAAGTTAGCCGTGTCAAAACCAGTTGATACATCAACAATCTGCCCGGTTAATTCCAACACCACTGGCGTATGACTGCCGCCGCCGTCCCCGGCCTCGCCGATATCGCTATTCCCGGCTGCCGTTGGATCCAATATTTGCGTAGGGTCTTCCCCTTGAGCAATAGCGGATTGTATGGATGCGACGTCATCATTATTATCCGCCGAGGTCGTGCCTTTATTGCTCACGCCAGCAACGTCACTCCAACTGCTGTCGCGACCTAAATCCAGTGTGCGTCCATCAGGTAACGCGATCGAAACAGCGCCGTTATCTCCCGTAACGACCTCCTCACCGCTGTAGATACGTTCACCTGCGACTAATAACCGTTGACTGCCGTCCAAAGAGACGACAAAAACCTGACCGATAACGAATTTGATGATACCGATTACGCTATTCAAAATAGTTCCCCTTGCTATCTAATTATTATTTTGTGTTATGGATAATTAGTAATAGATTGCGACATCATCCTGATGACTTGCTCTTGCCGGACAAGCATACTGTAAAATTGATTTTATTATTACCGTAAACCGACTTCTTATGTGTCGATCTCTTGACTCAACGGCCAATATAATAAAAAATCCTGCCTGTTCTTTCCAGAAGAATACTCACCTTGAGTAAATAAGATGTTTTAAATGGTTTTCATTTCCTTAAAAATTAACGCACTGATATTGAATATCTTATTATCAGACTGGTTATCAAACCATAAGTGTAACTAATCTTTAGGTCGGCATAAGAAGAAAAATCACAAAATCAACATTTTTGCAGGAAAATAATATAATGGTTTATAATAAATATAGGTTATCAACTTTACTTTTCATTTCGGTTTTTAGTAATTACGTTCATGCTGATACTATTCAGGATGCAATTAAACACACTCTCAACACTCATCCAGAAGTCAGCGCTTCTATTAATAGCCGTTTTTCTGCCGACCATGATTTACGTGCGGCCAAAGGCGGATACCTCCCTTCCATAACGTTAAACGCAGGGACCGGTCGTCAAGAAACGGATAGCGCTTCTACCCGCGCCAGCGGCGATCACCGGGTCGAGTTGAGCCGTAGGGAATCCGGTATTAACGTAAACCAGATGGTTTTTGACGGTTTCGCCACGTCCAGCGAGGTCGGACGGCAACGCGCTACGGTGGATTCCCGAGCTTATAAGGTGTTAACTTCCAGCGAAAATACCGCATTAAATGCCGTGCAGGTTTATCTTGATGTGTTGCAGCGCCAGGAGTTTGTCCGCCTCGCTGAAATCAATCTCGCCAGCCATGAACGTATTTACGATCAGATAAAACTGCGCAGTCAGCAAGGCGTCGGCCGCCTTGCCGATATGGAACAGGCGGAAGCCCGTCTGGCCCAGGCCCGTAATAATGTCTTGACGGAAAAAACCAATCTTGATGATGCCCGAACCAATTACTACAGCGTAGTGGGTAAGGAACCGGAGAATCTGACTATTCCTGTCGCTTCCACGATTACTCTGCCGGCGTCTCTGGTAGAAGCGCGGAAGATCATGCTGGCCAATAATCCGTCATTGAAATCCGCCGAATCCGACATTGAAGCGACCGAAAAACAGTACGAAGCAGCCAAATCCACCTTTTATCCACGGGTAAATATTGAGCTGGCGCGCAATGTGGATAACAACATTGACGGCGTTCGCGGCCACAATAACGAATGGCAGGCGATGGTAAGAATGAGCTACAATCTGTACGAAGGCGGGAGCAGCAAAGCCAATATGGAATCAAAGGCTTATCAAATCAAAGAGGCGCAGGACGTAAGAAATAATGCCCTACGTTTGCTTAATGAAGAGTTGCGATTGGCCTGGTCTGCGTTAAATAACGCCCGTCAGCAACTTCCTATCGCCGCAGAATATGCCGATCGCAGCATGCGGGTACGCACCGCTTATCAAAAGCAGTTCAGTCTAGGCGAAAGAACGCTGTTGGATTTGCTGGACAGTGAAAATGAGTTATTTACCGCGCAACGCCGCCTGGTGGAAGTTCGATTTATCGCGCTATTTACCGAATATCGGATAAAATCGCGCATGGGGGATTTATTGAAGAGTTTATCCATTCCGGCGCCGGCAGCCAGCAATAGCCTGACGAATGTGACAACTCATGCAGAGTTACCCGTATTGAATTAATACGCCATTCGGCTATGCCAGTTCTCCGCTACGTAAGGCGGAGAACTGGTCGTTTATATTATTATGTAGCACGGATTGCGTTGCGTAAGGAAAACCCCAGCTAAATGAAGTTGCATTCTGTTCACGATACCAATACGCCTGACGAATCGGGCATCCAGGAACATAGCGACCCGCGTAGCCGGCACGACGATCCTCTGCTGGATAGCTTACTGATACTTTGCGCTTTGCAGGGGAAATCGGTCAGCAGATCAACACTCACGGCCGGTTTGCCGCTTGCCGCTCAACGTCTGTCGGTGAAATTACTCCCCAGAGCGGCGGCTCGCGCAGGCTTGCAAGGCAGAGTACTTAAGCGGCCGCTGGATAAAATTGCCGCAATGTCGCTGCCGGCGATGTTGTTATTACGCGAGGGAAGAGCAGCCATTTTATTGGGCTGGAATGCCGACGGCGATGCCCGCATCATGCCCAGTGAAACGGAAGGCGGGGAAATTACTGTCGATCGCCCGACATTAGAGCAGGACTATCTGGGGCTGGTGATGTTTGCCCAACCCCGCCATCAGTTTGATATTCAGTCCGACTCCCTTATCCCCCGCACAAAATCCTGGTTCAAAGATACACTTAAACTCTCGCGCTTCCTTTATATGGATGCCGTGCTCGCCAGTTTGCTGGTTAATATTATCGCCCTGGCCACCCCGTTGTTTATCATGAATGTCTATGATCGGGTGGTACCCAATCAGGCGACAGCCACCTTATGGGTACTGGCGACGGGGATTACCGGCGCGTTTATCTTTGATTTGATACTGAAGACCCTGCGCGGTATTTGTCTTGATATCGCAGGTAAAAAAACCGATCTGATTATCTCGGCCACGCTGTTTGAACGCATCACCGGGATGTCGATGAAAGCCCGTCCGGCGCGGGTCGGCAACTTTGCGCAGAATATCCATGAGTTTCAATCACTCAGAGATTTTCTTTCCTCATTAACGCTGACCAGCCTGATCGATTTCCCGTTCACGCTGCTCCTTTTGTTGGTAATCGGCATTATCGGCGGGCCATTGGTCTGGGTTTCCATCCTCGCCTATCCCATCGCGCTGCTTGCCAGTTGGGCGCTGCAAAAACCGCTAACGGCGGCGATTGAAAAAACCATGCACCTCGCCAGCGAGCGGCAAGCGACATTGATCGAAACGCTGAGCAGTCTGGACGCAATAAAAGTCAACAACGCAGAGAGCGAACGCCAGTATGTGTGGGAACAAACCATCGGCAGCCTTAGTCGGCTGGAAATGCGCGCCAAAACATTGTCGTCGCTGGCCGTTAATCTGACCCAATGGATCCAGCAATTTGCCGGCGTCGCCATGATTGTGGTCGGCGTATATATGCTGATTGACGGCAAACTCAGTATGGGGGGATTAATTGCCTGCTATATGCTTAACGGCCGGGCGCTGATACCGCTGGGACAACTGTCGGGGCTGGTCACGCGTTATCAACAAGCCCGTCTGACGATGACCACGACCGAACAAATGATGCAACTGCCGCAGGAACGCAATGAGCATGAACATCCGTTAAAGCGGGAAAACATTCGCGGCGGCATCGAGTTTCGCGATGTGACGTTTCATTACCCCGAGCAGAAAAACAGCTCTTTGCAGGGAATCAATATTTCCATCGCCGCTGGCGAAAAAGTCGGCATTATCGGGCGAAGCGGATCGGGCAAAAGCTCGCTACAGAAACTGATCGTCAATCTCTATCAGGCCGATACAGGCAATATTCTTATCGATGGCGTAGACGTACGTCAGTTGGATGTCAGCGATCTACGACACAACATCGGCTACGTGCCGCAGGATATCCAGCTTTTCAGCGGATCGCTGCGCGATAACCTGATTATCGGCGCTCGTTACGTTGAAGATGAAACCATGCTGCAAGCGGCGGAAATCGCGGGGGTTAATGAATTTGCCCGTTTGCATCCGGATGGCTACAACCTTCAGGTTGGCGAGCGCGGACAGCAATTATCCGGCGGCCAGCGTCAGTCGGTCGCGCTCGCTCGCGCGTTGCTGCTTGATCCGCCGATTCTGATTTTTGACGAGCCGACCAGCTCGATGGATAACACCAGTGAAGATCGGCTGAAAAAAGCGCTCGTTCCCGTCGTCGCCAACAAAACGCTGTTACTGGTGACGCATCGGGCGTCGATGCTGACGTTAGTTGATCGATTAATTATTGTTGATAAAGGGCGGATTATTGCCGATGGCCCGAAAGCCATCGTGATGGATGCCTTAAAAAAGGGACAGATCAATGCGTCTCGTTGAGTATGCCAAACGCATCAGGCGTTATTTTTCCGGACATGATGAAGACAGCCTTCACGCCATGCCCGAAGTCAGTCGCGCCATCGTGGAAGACTCTCCCAGAGTCATTCGCATCACCCTATGGAGCATCGGCGCTTTTTTTCTGTTTTTTATTCTATGGGCGGCTTTTGCCGACATTGACGAAGTCACCCGCGGCAACGGCAAGGCGATACCCTCCTCCCGTCTGCAAAAGATTCAGAACCTTGAAGGCGGTATCGTTACCGAACTGTTTGTTCGTGAAGGTCAGGTCGTTCAGCCCGGCGATCCTTTGCTGCGGCTTGATGATACCCGTTTCGCCTCCAACGTCGGGGAAACGGAAGCCGATCGCTTTGCGCTGATTTTGAGAATTGAACGTCTGAATGCCGAAATTAACGATCGGGAATTAACTTTATCCGCGGACATCGCGGCCCGATCGCCGGAAGTAGCCAAGGGCGAGCGGGAGCTATATAACAGTCGGCGTCAGCAATTCCACAATGAGATATCCGGGTTGGAAGAACAGTTGATACAACGCCGACAGGAACTGCGCGACTTCGTCGCCAAACAGAGCCAGTTTCGCAATAGCCTGAATTTGCTGCAACAAGAAATCAGGATGTCGGAACCGCTTATCGCCGAAGGCGCGATTTCAAAGGTGGAAGTGTTGCGCCTGCGCCGCGCGGAAGTGGAAACCAAAGGTCAGCTTGAATCCGTCACGCTATCCATCCCCCGCGCCGAATCGGCCATCAAGGAGATCGAAAACAAGATCCAGGAGACCGGCGGACGTTATAAAAGCGAGGCGTTAGCGCAGTTGAACGAAGCCCAGACCAATCTGAACAAGCTCTCGGCGACAGGCAAGGCGCTGGAAGACCGGGTCAATCGTACGCTGGTGGTGTCACCGGTACGCGGTATTGTGCAGCAAACTCTGGTGAACACCATTGGCGGCGTTATTCAACCAGGCAGCGATCTGGTGGAGATCGTTCCGCTGGATGACAAACTGCTGGTCGAGGCCAGAATCCGTCCTCAGGATATCGCTTTTCTGCATCCGGGGCAGGAAGCCATCATCAAACTCACCGCTTACGATTACACCATCTACGGCGGATTGAAAGGTCATCTGGAACAGATTAGTCCGGATACGGTAACCGATAAGGAAGGCAACAGTTTTTATATTATTCGCCTGCGCACCGATAAAAACTATCTGGGCAGCGAGGAGAAACCCCTGCTGATTATTCCGGGTATGATCGCAACGGTCGATATCATTACCGGCAAGAAAACCATTCTCAGCTACCTGCTGAAACCCATACTGCGCGCCAAAGCGGAAGCGCTGCGGGAAAGATAAATGCAAGGAGGTTACTGATAAACCTCCTGCCGCCATCATCATCCCCTACGTCAGCACGATCCCCGTCATTCCCGAGCAGTAGGCGGGAATCGGATTCTGCTGGCGACTTGGCGTACATGTGCAAGTGATCCCTGCCTAAGCAGGAATCACGGATTAGGATTCGGTAGGTAGAGCTTCCTTTAATGACTTATTCAGTGAGCCGCAGTTCGGTAAGCGAACCGGCAATGGCGGCGAAAACGGCGGGAAGCTGCGCCACATTATCGGTATTGTAATAGTAGTTCGCTCCGCTGGCGCAGTTTCTCATCACGTTAATACTAGCGTTGGTCATGTCCTTACCCAGCAGCGTTATCGAATAGATTTTGATATCATTGCCGTCTTTTTTAACTTCCTCGCATAACTCACTCATAAAACCATTATACGCACTGGAGCTTAACTGACCGCGCCGCTCATCTTCACCGGGAGAGTGCTTGTACTGAGTGTAGCCAGTATGGTAGCCGATATCGGTATCCTCAACAGGAAAGGAAACGCATGCATCGTAATCGTCGTTAGTCAGCGGTGGATCCAGTGGATCGTACATCTTTAACGGATTTACCGGACACTGGCGGAACGCCGGTATGGTAAAGGAAAGGTCAGTTTCCGTAGCCGTTTCCGTATTTATCCCTTGCTGATAGTGATAAACAAGCGAATATTTGGCGATGTTTTTATCTACATCATACCTACCTTTGCTCTCAGAATAGCCGTCAGACCAGTTGTTCACCAGCGGCCGGTTATCACCATCCGACAACAGCACGATAACCTTTTTCAGTCGACCGGGAACGGGATCTCGCGGCATAACACCACTCCCCCAACCTTGTTCGCCGCGCCATTGCGGCGACAACATACGCCACGCCCACAGCAGGCCGACGGGTACGCCCGTATCGCCGTAAGGGTACATTCTATTAATAGAGTTATTTATCACATTCGGATTACTGGTCAGAAAGCTAGTCGGCGCTTCAGTACAGTATTCTGATTCCACTGCCAGATTCACCCGAATAGTGTTACTGCTCTCTTCTATTTCCGCCCATAACCGGCGGTCATAGCTTTTTTCGCTCGGTTCGCCAAAATCGATGAGATCGGTAAGTTTTTTGTCGGTATTTTCTTCATTTTTAAACGGCGAATAGTTATAGCTATAAGTCAAAAACAGCGGCTGAAATGCGGCATCAGGCGTCCATACTTTAGCAGGCATAGGATGATTATTCGACCACGTCCCCGCCGGTTCGGCAATGCAGCCCGACCAGATGTTCTGAATATAATTACTTATCTTGACTTTCGAATCCTTGACCCAATCCGCGTTCAACCATTTCAACGCCTGTGCCTTATCACCGATCCTGACCGTGCCGGTAAACGGCACCAGACCGATATCGACCTGATTTTGAGCAACGCCGTTCTCATCAACGGCCGAATTAAACAAGGTGGCGACCAACTGACTGGACGACGTTTTCAGCGTTGCCATACGACCGCTATAATCCATCGACCCAGAATTATCCAACGCCAGCACCATCTCAATGTCGCTTCGGGTGCGGCGCACTGCCTCATTTTGCGCCGAGAGATTAAATGCGGTTCTGTCGATCATACCCGTCACCAGCAGCGGCAAGGTGCCGGTGGCGGACATCGAAACAAGTTGCCCCCCGGTGGCATTGCCTGACGCGTCGGTTTCTTCTCTATAGATAATGTCCACACTCTGTTCCGAAACGGAGCTGCCGAGAAAGCCCTGCGGCATATTGCTGAAAAAGTAACTGATGGCGTCAGCGCGCCATTTGACTTCCTCATCCGAACCGGTGGGAACCGGCGTAAAGGTATCCAGATTGCGTCCGGCGGAAATGACCGCCGTATCCAGCGCATTCTGTAATTTACTCTGCGCCATGCTGTAGCGGATAAAGTCGATAGAGCCCAGCAGCGCCAGTAATATCACCGGGAAACAAAGCAGATAGGTCAGGGTGACGGCGCCACGCTGATCCCGTTGCAGGATAAGTAAAAACCGCTTTAATACGTTCATGGTTCCCTCCCTTGTCGTCATCATTCCAGGACGCACAATGAACTGAAACGCGGGCGATAGAATACCTCGCTGACAATTCGCTTCTCACCGCCCAGCGCCTGCCACAAGGCCGAACTGATGGCGAACGGGGTATAGTTATAGAAAACTTCCACCGCGATCACCGAATCGTTGGCTGCTGGAGTTGGGAACCCTGCTGGCGGCGTAAGCTGTGATACCACGTGATTATAAGGTTCTGACCAACAGGCAGACCAAACCGAATCGCCATTCTCATCAGATGTCACTTTATAGAGGCTGATAACCATTCCCCCGTTATGGTTATAATCGAGCGGCGTTAGCAAATCCGAAGCAAGAGTGTTGTAGGTGCAAACCGAATTCGCCAGCGTGCAGTCGGAACTACCATAGAGCTCACGTTGCATAGACAAACTATTAGCCACCATAAAAGCTGCGCGATCCACCACCGACGCGGTTCTGAAATATTGGTACAACTCCCATGAGGCGATAATGACAAACACCCCGATAGGAATAAGCAATGCCGTTTCAACCGCCACGACGCCTCGATTGTCACGCCGAAAACGCCGTAATATCGGTTGAATACCACGTTGCCAAAAATGGGAAAAAATGTTCATTACCAGGCTTCTCACTCATTCTGGATCAGGACGACCCGCTCGAAACGCACCTTGCTCAGCCCCAGCCAGGAGATAAAACCGGTCAGGCCGGGGCGATCGAATCCCAGACGATAAATCACCATATCGCCTCGTCCTCCGCTATCACATACCGGGATATAGTTCTCGTCGTACGCATCGCCGAACGCATTATCCTCCCCCGGGGTATAGACCTTTGCCTCGGCATAAACTTTACCGTCACCACTAATCCAGCCTGACAGGGTCTCGTTCATCACCTTGTTTACCGCCAGTTGGCACTCCCCGGTAATGCCGATACGCCCCAGGCGCGCCACCCGGTTGGCGGCCACATCCAGATGGGCGTCCGCCAGCATGATGAACGCCACCTCAATGGCGACAAAGATCACCGCAAACAATAGCGGCGCCGCCAGCGCGTACTCCAGCGCGGAAACCCCTTGCTGGTTGCGGCGCAACCGCGACCACTGCCGTATCAAACGCCTCATGGCCGCCCCGCGCCGGCTTGCCCCATGTTCTGGCGCAGGTAGCGGTAAAACGCCAGATTGTCCTGCACCATATCCTGCGACTGCGTGCTCATCAGGATATCTTCCGCGGCGTCGTCCCGCCCCAGCATGCCGTAAGCCAGCGCCAGATTATCCCTCTCCTGCGGCAACTTGCCGGATACGCCGGTAACCCCCAACAACGTGTTGATCGCCTCGCGCGGTTTGCCGCCAAGCGCCAGCGATAATCCCAGGTTATTGCGCAGCGCCGTATCGTCGGGATATCTCTGGAGTCCGCGCCGATAGGTGCTCTGCGCCTGACCATGATCCCCCGCCAGATCATAACTGACGCCCAGGCCGGACAACGCCCGGGGGTTGTCTGGAAAACGCGTGAGGATTGACTGGTAACGAGCAATGGCTTCCGGCAGATTGCGTTGGCGGATCTGGATCCTGGCGGAACCTAACCAGGCATCGATATTTTCCGGATCCAACCGTTGCGCCTTCACATAGGCGTTGTCGGCCGCGCCAAATTCCCCCTGGAGGAAATGGGCGTCTCCCAGCCCCATCCAGACAGCGACGACGCCCGGATTACTCTGCGCCAAACGGCTATAAATCGACATCGCCAGCGTAAAGTCGCCGCTCTGCAACGCGCTGGAAGCGATGCGCAAATCGCCGGACTCCAACTCAGACTGGCTCTGAACACGTTTGCCGGACAACTGTGCGGATGGATGCATGGCCGCACAGCCCGTAAGCAATGTTGCTAAAAACAGCGCCATCGCTATTCGATATTTACCGTCCATCGGTCTTCCCCTTCCTATTGTTTTTTCATTATTGTTGCTGGCCAAAAAACGCGATCAGTCCCAGTACCGCCGGCCCCGCCGCCACAATTAACACCGTGGGCAGAATAAACAGCATCATCGGCAGGGTGATTTTCACCGCCAGTTTGGCGGCGGCTTCCTCCAGCCTCATCATCCTGGCGGTACGTTCGGTTTTTGCCAGGATACGCAACGCCTGGGTGATAGCCGTGCCGTACTGGCGGGATTGCAGCAAGGTATTCACCAGGGTATTCATCGATTCCAGACCGGTGCGTTGCGCCAGTCGTTTCAGTACGACTTCGATATCGCTGCTGATCTGCAATTCGGCCGAGGTTAAACGTAATTCATCCGCCAACGCCGGACAGACGGTTTCGATTTCCACTGCGACCCGGTGTATAGCGCTGTTCAGTCCCAATCCGGCATTGGTGCAAATCACCAGCAGATCGAGCGCATCCGGCAACCCTTGCTGAATCATGCGCTGACGCCGCACCACCATTCTGTCCAGCAGCACGCGCGGCAGCAGCAGCCCCAGATAGACCGCCGCCAGACAGAGCAGGACGCCGTAAATCCGCTCTCCCGCCAGCAAAGGCCAGATAAACACCCCCACCAGTGTCAGCAATACAGCGATTGACAGCAGAGCCAGCGCAATCATCACCATCAGCGCCTGCGGGTTGCGAAATCCGGCGGACACCAGCTTGCCGGCGATTTCCGTACGCTGGGCGATACTGAACAGAGGAACGGAACTGCCGATCGAGTTCAATGTGCTCATCAAACGCTGAGCCAGTCGACGCCGCTGTCCTGACAGCGTCGATGCCAGTTGCTGACCACTCTTGCGTGTTATTTCACTCCGCATGCGTTCCGTAAGTCTGGCGCGGCGACTGGTGCGGGCATACAAATACAGCCCTACGCCCAACAGGGCGAACAGCAGGGAGCTTAGTTGCAGCAGAATCATGTCAAACCTCCATGCTGGCGATCTTGCGAATCGAGATCACCCCCAGCGACAGCATAATCCCTGCCGCCCACAACAGGTTTTGCCCCATGGGCGTTTCAAATAGCACCTGAATATAATTAGGGTTGAGCACGAACAGCGCGCCGGCGATAAAGAAAGGCAACGCGGTCAGAATAATGCTGGATAAACGTCCTTCGGCCGTCATGGCTTTGGTTTTCAGTCGCAGGTCGCGACGGGCGCGAATAATGCCGGATAAGTTATCCAGGGCTTCAACCAGCGAGCCGCCGGTATCGCGTTGTAATGCCAGGCAAACGGCGAAAAAAGAAAAATCCGGCAGTTCAATGCGCAGCACCGCATCATCCATGACCTCCTGAATATCGTTGCCCAGCAGCAGGCTATCGCCCATGCGGCGAAACTCCGGTCCGAGGGGCGCGTTGAAGTGTTCTCCGACATTGCGAATGGATTGCACCACCGGGATCCCGGCCTGGCTGGCGCGGGTAATCGAATCCATCGCATCCGATAGCTGGCCAAGAAAGTTGACCTGGAAGCGCTCCACCAGTTTGCGATAAAGAAAAACGGCGACCGCCAGCGGCGCCAGCAACAAAGCAACCGGGATGCTCCACCATGTGATCGGGATGAAACCCAGAAATAACGACAGCAGCATCAACAACAGCGTCGCCAGTGCGGCGCCGAACAGCTTCCGACCACCCTGCGCGCCGCCGACGGTATCGATCCGGTTGAAATAGTAGCCTAAGGTACCCATCGCCTTACGCCGCCGATAGCGACGCGCCTCTGTCTGCGCCCGTTCCAAATCCTGCAAGATCTTCTTACGCGATACGTGACGCGATATCCCGATAATCTCTTTCAATTTCTGGCGGATACGAACGGCGGATCGGCGGCTCAATACATCCATCAATACGATGACCGCCAGCCCGATCAGCAATGCGAAGGCGAAACATATTATGGTGACGACATCAACCGTGCTCATGGGTGCATCGCCTCCAGCAGTGCGGTTTCCATACCAAAATAGCGGGCGCGCTCGGAAAAAATGGGCCGCATGCCGCTGCTATCATAAGTTCCCCTGACTTCCTCTTCGTAAGCGCCGGCATCATAGTTGAAGCGGAATAACTCCTGCATCACGATGACATCGCCCTCCATGCCCGCCAGTTCGGTAATACTGGTGATACGCCGTGTGCCGTCGCGCATACGCTCAACCTGCACGATCATATGCACTGCGCTGGAAATCTGGCGACGAATGGAATACAGCGGCAGATTGCCGTTGGCCATCAATACCATGCTTTCCAGACGAATCAGGGCATCGCGCGGATTGTTGGCATGCAGGGTGGTCATCGAACCATCATGACCGGTGTTCATCGCCTGTAACACATCAAGCGCTTCCGCGCCGCGGGTTTCCCCCAGAATGATTCTATCCGGCCGCATACGCAGGGCATTACGCACCAGGTCTCCCTGCGTTATTTTACCGCCGCCTTCCAGATTGGCCGGCCGCGTTTCCAGCCGTAACACATGCGGCTGCTGCAACTGCAATTCAGCCGCATCTTCCACGGTAATGATGCGTTCGGAAACCGAGATAAAACGCGACAACGCATTAAGCAGCGTGGTTTTTCCCGATCCGGTGCCGCCGGAAATGAGGATATTCAGCCGACTGGCCGCCGCGATTTCCAGCACCCGCGCCATCGCCGGGGACAGGCTGCCTTTCGCCGCCAGCCGCTGCAACGTCAGGTTTTTACGCGAAAACTTACGAATCGAGATCGACGCGCCATCAATCGCCAGCGGCGGTAGAATCACGTTGACGCGGCTGCCGTCAGCCAGACGGGCATCCACCATCGGGCTGCTTTCATCCACTCGCCGGCCCACCGATGAAGCAATACGCTGGGCGACGCTGACTACATGCGCGTTATCGCGAAACTTCAGCGGCGTCAGTTCCAGCTTGCCGAAACGCTCGACATAAATTTGATCCGGACCATTTACCATGATGTCGGAAATGGTGTCATCCTGTAGCAACGGCTCAATCGGCCCGACGCCGAACATATCATTAAGGATCTCCTGTCCCATCAGCTTCTGTTCGCTTTGCGTCATCGCCATCGCTTCCGCGACCACCGTTTCCGCGATGATCGCTTCCACGTCGAGCCTGACTTCATCACGCGTACGCTGTAATGCGCTGGAGACATCGATAGTGGCGAAGACGGTCTGCCGTATTTGGGCATAATGTACGGAACGCACCACCGTATCCTCATTACCCGGCAGACGATAAGTCGCCGGCGGCATTTCCTTGTCCAACAGCGCCTCCTGCTCGGTCAGTGCCTTGTTAGCTTGCTTGACATGCTCGCGTACGTTCGTTGCCGATACGCTTTCATCCGACGGCGACACATCGTGATCCACGGGTTTACGGCCAAAACTCATGAAGACCTCTTAAGGCTCAGAGGCGACCACCATGCCGCTTTGGATTTACCCGGCGCTTCGCCGGTCAGGATGCCGGCAAGCTGTTTTATTCCCTGAGCAAACTCGCCGCGATCCGACAGCGGCTCCGCCAGATTCTCCGCCAGCGACAGCGACTGCGCGTCATAGCCGATCTGCACCGCAACCGGCAGATCCACGGCTTTGATAAAATCATCGCGATTGACTTTGTTACGGTTCAGCGGTTGCGGCTGGTTCACAATGTTGTATATCGTCGCCGGATTCGGATGCGCTTCGATATGGCGCGCCAGTCTGACCAGGGCTCTGGCCGAATAAACCGACTGCTCCGCGACGATACAGGCCAGGCTGGCATGGTGAAACGCCTCTGAGGACAGCGCGCCGCCCCGTTGCGGCACATCCAGAACGACATAGTGAAAATGCTGGCTCAGCGTTTTCAGTAATTCCCCCAGAACCCCTTCCGTCGCCTCATAGGGCTCCATGTAATCCAGTTCGGCGCCCAGCGCGTATAAGCGGTTGTCCGTGGTGCTGAGCGTTCGTTCCAGATACTGAAGATCCAGCCGACTGACATTTCCCAGAATCTCAACCAGCGCATTTCCTCCCGCCAGACCCAGCATGCTGATGCCATTGCCGCCGTAAAAATCGAGGTCGATATAAACCACCCGCCGATGGGCGCCGCCGGAGGATAATTGCCTGGCCAAATGCACGGCGACGCTGGTCGCGCCCACGCCGCCGCGCGTGCCGACGACCGCAATGGATTTGCCCAACCGCCGCTGCCGCACCGGATTGCGATCGTCGTCCTCCAGCACCCGGCGCAACAATTCCGGCCCCAGCGGTTTCACCAGATAATCCTGTACGCCGCGCTGCAACAGATTACGATAGAGGCCGATATCGTTGCGTTCCCCCACCACATATACCTGCACCGAGGGTTCACAGGCATTGGCCAACCGATCCAGTTCATCCAACGGCCCGCTGGAACCGGAGATATCCACCAGCAGACGTTGAGGCGAACGACCCATTTTCTTCAGCCAGACGATAGCCTCGTCTATATTGCCTCGCTCAACCCGGCTATCCGTCACCGTACTGGTTTTGAGAAAACGAGTCAGTTCATCTTTACTGTCCGTATCCAGCACAAAGGCCGCAAAGCTCACCATACGCAGTTCACTGCGCTCTTTATCACCCAGTACACTCATATATCCGTATCCGTTTTAATCGCTAATATCCGCCGTGGACTCGGTTTCCCGCAGTGGTTCAACTTTATTTTCGCGATAGCGCGTTACCGCCAGCGACGCCGCATCCGCCTGCATACCGCTGTACCGCCGCGGCGACGTCAGATCCTGCGGACGGGCCAGGCTGGCCGCAAGATTGGTGTAAGTCGCGCAGCCGAAGGCAATCCGCCAGCGATCGTCATCCCGCCAGTCACGCTTAGGTTGCAGCATGCTCCGGCAATCAGGCGGAACCGCCACCCACGACTTCCCTCTCTGTTGCAGCTTGATAGAGGACACATCCGGCATGCCGTCGTCATCACGTTGCCATGAGCTACAGCCGGTGAGCAGACCTATCGCCCCGCCGATAAACAGTAAAACGAGATACCGACGCAGCCCGGTAAACATAACCATCATCACACTCCCTTTGCTATGGACGAACTTCCTCGACAGTGAGTTTTTAATACACAAAACCGGCCGATCCCGCTAAACGGGGAACCTTATTCTGCAAGGGGTCGACACCGCTCTTTTTATTCAGAATATATTCGATGTCTGAATTCGCTCTCATGCTGTCCAACGGCGTCGCCAGTTGGTTGGCGGCGGTCGGACGCACCAGATACGGCGTCACAATAACGACCAGCTCACTCTTGTTGTTTTGATAATTGGAAGAAGAGAACAGCTTGCCCAGCACCGGAATGGAGCCCAGACCGGGGATTTTGGAAAGCACATCTCTGACGTTGTTCTGCAACAACCCGCCGATGGCGAAGCTCTGTCCGCTGGCCAGCTCTACCGTGGTTTCCACCCGCCGGACGGAAATACCGGGCACGCTCAGCCCATCCACTACAATGCTGCTATTGGAGTCGATCTCGCTGATTTCGGGACGAACCTTGAGACTGATGCGATCGTCCGACAAGACGGTTGGGGTAAAATCAAGCGCGACGCCAAACGGTTTGAACTCGACGGTAGTGGTGTCCGACTCCTGTCGGACCGGCACCGGAAATTCTCCGCCGGCCAGAAAACTGGCGGTCTGACCGGAGATGGCGGTGAGATTGGGCTCGGCCAGAATGCTGATCAGCCCCTCTTGATCCAACGCGTCGATCATGGTTTCAATCGAGGTACTGCCCGACTTGAACCCGCCGACGACGCCATAGTTGCCTGATGCCCCGGTATAGGTCGTCACCCCGCTGATGGCATCGGTTGAAGCAAAATCCCGCAATCCCCCCAATCCAAGCAGAAAGTTTCCCGGACTGGAGAGCACTTCCCAGTTCACGCCCAGTTGCTGCGTGACCGAACGCGACACCTCGGTGACCCGTACCCGCAGATGCACCTGAACCGGACTGGCGATCGCCAACGAGCTGAGCAATTCATCTTTCTCACCGAGATAGGGTCGAATGGTACGGGCAATCGCCTCGGCCGTTTCGGCGTTAGGCACCTGGCCGGCCACCATGATCGAACCTGGCGACGACGTCAGCGTCAGACGCAGTTTCGGAAAGCGCTGGCGTAATGTCGTTTGCACTTCGGACAGATTATGTCTCACCACAATGGTACGTCGAGCCAGTTGCTTGCCGGCATTATCCAGTATGTACAGCGATGTGGTACCCACCCGTTTGCCCAACACCAGCACCGAACCCGGCGTCGGCGACTGAACATCGGCGATTTCCGGATCGGCCACGAATACCGACGCCATATCGTCGGATATGTTAATCAACTCCCCCGCGCCGACGGATAGCGTCATCGCCTGCGTCTTGACGGAAACGCCCAATAATAAGCCGGCCAACGCCAGCACCAACATATGCCATGAAATTCTAGCGAGCATTAGTGACAAACTCCTGTTCCTGTCGTTGACTGCCGCGCATGATGATCACCCGTAGCGATCGAGGCGGACTGATTTTCCCTTCCGAGTCTGATACTGGCGCCCCATGTTCTCCGGCGCCCAATGCGCGGGAAACATCCCCGCCCCACACCGGGCGACTCTCATTTGCGCGCTCGCTATCCCACGCCACGACCGAGGCGGTTGCGCTCTGCACATTGTCTGAGATAACCGCATCCCGATCGTCCAGCGCGAAACTACGCAGCGCCATCGATAGATTCCCCAACTGCGCCGCCACGGTGACGGCTTCGGCGGCGCGCGGCGCCACTTCGACGGTAACGGTTCTGGCGCGGTTGGCTTTGCCGTTATCCTCCGTTTGCCGCTGAATACTCGAACCCACGGCAATAATACGCACCCGCTCGACCACCGTTTCACTGACGACCTGGCGCGCATCACGTCCGCGACTACCCGCCTGCGGGTTAAGGCGCTGGGTCAGGATAATATCGACGAAATCGCCCGGCTGAATCAGTCCGGCATTGCCGGAAACATCATCCACCGGCACGGAAACCGCGCGCATGCCCGGCTTTAATACTGCGGCCAGAAAACCGGGGGCATCCGGACGGATAACATCACCGGTCAGAATCAACGCCCCTTCCTTTAATGGTTTCCTTACCAGCGCGCCATTCAGATTGGCGCCGGTACTGCCTTCACGCAGCGCGCCTTCCGGCACATGGTCCTCGGAATAGGCTTTCCAGCCCAGATCGCCCTCGCGCAGCAACAGTCCGGCCGGTAATTCAGCGGCGGCAACGCGCACCTGCACCGGTTTTTGCGGCGGCGCGCTGGCGCTGACAAACCAGATGCGGGCAACCGCGGCCAGCATTGCCGCCGCAAGCAGGATCAAGGAAAATTTCAATACTGAAGACATCAACAGGCCACTCCCGGCTTGATGATCAGATGGCTGAAAAAGCGACCTGTCGTTAAAAATCGAGGGTCGGATGGATGATGGATTAAGGCAACAGACCCCATCCCTGGCTGATTAACGCCGTTATCCCTCCGGCCACCAGTGCGACGCCGTAAGGTACCCCGCGCCGCGCCGACAGAATATGGCCAAACGACGGCAATGATTCTCTTGCCGGCGTCTCCGACGCCACCTGCGGCTTTCTATCCGCCAGCAGGTCCGCCAGCCACCCGGCAATGCCCAACAGCGCGCCGACCAGACCGATCGCTACCAAAACGGCGGCCGCCGACTGCGGCCCCGCCCATAACATTACCGCCACGCCCAATTTGACATCGCCGCCGCCGATGCCGCCGCGTACAAACGGCAACAGCAGCAGCAGAAAAACCACGACGGCGACTAAACCGTGCAGCGCAAACTGAATCCAACTTATTTCCTGACTCCAGGCATAAACGGGAAACAACAGCGCGTAATAACCAATCCAGCGGTTAGGCAAACGTCGTTGAGTCAAATCGGCGCGTATTAATAGCCCGAACAGGGCTATTAATAACGCGATGATAATTAGCTTTAAAAAAAGCATTAACAGCTGGCTAAACTATTATTATGGATTCGACGGCGTCTCTGGCGTCGTCGCTTTCGTAGCATTCTCAACTGCAGTACCCACATTACTGAATGCTGTACTAAGCTTAGTGCCAAATGTACCAAGGGCCGCAGCTACCACCACCACAATCACCCCAGCCAGAATGGCATATTCCAGAGCCGATACGCCGCGCTCATCCTTCTTTAATGACTTAAATAATTTACGTACCATTTTTTCATTCCTTAAAAAATTAATATTAGTTAAACAACATCCGCGCACAATCAACCCGCGCCCGCCGGGTAAAATAACTCAACAGAGCGCCAGGTAAGATTATTTGCTTATACTTAATGCCCAAGGGTAATAATGAAAATTTCCTTATGTTACCCCAAAAAGACAAAACGAATCCTAATCCAAATTCAGGGCTTACCTCAATAAATTTGAGTTAAGTTTTTATTAAAACTTGATGAACATCACAAAAAAATGCAAGAAACAATTTAATAATTATGCTATTAACGCAATAACTTACATGCAAACGTTACATTAGCATTGTTTAATAATTATTAATAAACACAACTATTTTAGCGTCAATGAGAAAAAAGCATCCTCCTTATACCTGACTCTATACGCGGATAATGACAAGAGTCTTACCATGCCCTAGATATAGTGAAAAATTATTGCAATTAGTTCCTTTCGCCAATGGTAATTTCTCTATTCCGGTCAACAATGTTGTCTTTGCGACGATGATGACCAAATGACGAAAACCATTAAGTTAAAAACCACATTAACAATTTTATGGAGTGGAAAACCGACCTTTTACCAGCCAGGTTCTTAAACGAATTATCACTGATGACGAAATCGGCAACGTCATCGGTAATGAATATCAGGGTGACGCATAGAGAAAGATATTAATTTAAAACCAATACTTTTAATTGCAATTATTGCATTATTAATGATTACTTAAATCATGATAAATTTGCGTCTGGCCGGCCCCCATTGCTTTCGCCTGATACATTGCAGAATCAGCATTAATGGCTAATGTCAGGGAGTCTGTGCCGTGCTCAGGGTAGAGCGCTATCCCGATGCTACAGGAGATATCCATTTTTTTCCCTTCGATATCAAAAGGTTCATTTAATGCATGATGAATTTTTTCAGCAACGTACAGGGTGTTGTCCACCTCTTTGATACCTTGCAATAAAATAATAAATTCATCGCCGCTGCGCCGATATACCGTATCGGATTCTCTGACGGCGGTGCGCATACGCGCCGCTGCTTCTTTTAGTAACAGATCGCCGACGGAATGACCAAACGAGTCATTTATCTGTTTGAATTTATTAAGATCGAGGAACATCAACGCAATTTTTCTGCCTGTTTGCTTAGACAACAAAATCGCCTGTTCCATTTGTTCGGCAAAGGTTAAGCCATTTGCCAATGACGTTAATGAGTCATAATGCGCCAACTGGCGATAGTGTTCTTCACTGCGCCGCAACATATCAATGGCACGGTATCGCTCTATCGCGATGGATATTAATTGGGCCGACTTCTCTATGGAAAAAATCTCTTCATCATTAGGGACATAGACTTTTCGGTGATAAACGCTCAGTACGCCTAATACTTCTTTATTCTGCCCGTAAACCGGTTCAGACCAGCACGAGCGCAAACCCGCATAAAGCGCCAGACCTTTATGCAGAGACCAGTCCGGATGAACAGAGATATCATCTGTTATCACGCGTTTTCCGCGATAAGCGGCGGTACCGAACGAAGCCACGCCATTGGCAATCTTGACGTTATGAATCGCATTTTTATAAAAGCCGGGCAAACTGGGCGCCGACCCCAGAATCAGGCATTTTTTTTCTTTATCCACCAGCAACACCGAACAGACAATCCGGCCGGGATTTTTCTCTTCTATGCTGAAGATAATCGCATCAAGAATATCTTTTAACGGCGCTCCGCTTGATAAAAGCTCCAGAGCCCGATTATAGGAGTTATCGTGATGTTCCTGTATTTTTCTCTCCGTGATATCCAGCTTAACGCCGACATATTGCGTACAATTATTGGTTTTATTGTATATCTTTGCGATATTGGCCTTCTCCCAATACAGCTGTCCATCTTTGCGGCGGTTTATAAACTCGCCGCTCCATATTTCACCTTTATTTAAGGTAGACCAAAGATCTTCATAAACAGCCGCGTTAGTCATTCCTGAGCTTAATATATTCGGTTTTTTGCCAATAACCTCGTCGGGCATATAGCCGGACATACTCACAAACTGACGATTTACGTAAACGATCTCACAATTTTCATTCGCGATTACAATAGAAGCTGGGCTATATTCCGTTGCAAAGAACATCATATTGACAAAATCTTGTCTTTTCTGCTCTGCATTCAACTTTTGTTTAAGCTTTCTATTCTTTACAACAGACAGCAGTAGGAGTGCTGATAATATGGTTATTATTATAATTTCAGACACAATAACACTCTCCTCAGGTCCGAGAGGTCCTGATCGTGCAACTCACGGCACAGACGACGAAAAATCCCGGCAATAGCCCCTTTCCCCGTCGTTTTGCAGGATAACTGGCACATTTCCAGAGAGCGGAAAGGATAAAAGAAAAAAATCTCCAGATGACTGGAGGACTCAGAAGCATGGAAACATCAACATAAAAACCCCGCATTTCACTGTGTGCAGATGAGAAAAAAAATCCCAAAAAATGTTTAAATTTAATATTAGTAATGCTTGCGTTATAAGTTTCTCTAATGGGATTTAAAAATATGTCATGATCTACCTGATAGTACATTTTGACTATCCCGCCTTTGTAAGCAAATCATTTATACCAATAAATTTCATCGTTTTAATAAAAAAAATCTATCATAAAGCCGTTTTTGATCGTTCATAACAAACATTGATTTTTTTATCATTAAAAATCAATTAATTAAGTTAATAAAAAAGTCTACTGACTGGTGTCCTGACCTCGTTATCTCTTCCCCTGTAACCAGTCATTAAAACCATGTATCCAGCCAGTTAACAACATAAATCACGTTAAATAACAAAAAATCAAGATAAAATAATTAGAAAAAGAACATCGGCGAGATAACTTATCATTTATATTCATAAGTATAATTTATTGTTAAACATAGACCATTTATGCAATTGGCGAAAATTAATACCAGACAGGGAGGAAAATAAAAGAGGGATAAAAATGCAGAGGAAATAGTGGTATTGCAGGCAGATCACTAAATTAAATGTTCATTATTCAGAACTCTGTTTTTAGCGCCTCAAAGTTATCGAATGGTTGTGGACGCGACAGATAATACCCTTGTGCGGCATCGGCCTGCGAGGCTTTAACAATGGTCCACTCTTCCTGGGTTTCAATACCTTCGATAACCACATAGTTGCAAAATCGAGCGAGTAAAGAGATTAGCGCGGGAAAAACCTCACGACCTTCTCCACTTTGCTGTAGCAGGATAAAAAGTTCACGGGCAACTTTGATGCAATCATATTGCGCCAACATTAATGATGAAAAGTTCGCCACCCCGCAGCCAAAGTCATCCAACCATAACGTTTGTACTTCCGGAAGTTTGGTTAATGCTTCTTTCGGCAGTCCGCCCTGATTTTCCACCATTTCAAAGCGGAGCCAGGGCATGGCGGCAACAAGACGTTTAGCTTCATGGCTCTTCTGTAAAGCAAGCAACGTCATGCCATCAATGTTGACCGACGCCAGTAGATCGTCACGGGTAAAACGCAAGTGCCAATTCGATAGCAACTGTAGCTGTTCGACAATAATCTGTAAGCGTTCTTCCACATTGATATTGGCAAAGTATGTTTCGGGAGAGATAAAGGTTTGCGGCAAAGTCGGAGAAAAAACGGAGGTTAACAATTCAATAGCCATAAGCTTACCTGATGTGCGGTAAATTGGCTGAAAAGTATACCGCCGCAGGCATTGATTCCAGTAATCGGAACCCAATGACTCAACGTCCCCTTGCTGAGGCAGCAATAGCTTAAACTGATTAACATTCCCTTCCTGCTGCACTATGCGTTCCGCCATTAGACTGACATTGTTAATTATAAAAAAACTACGCTATACAGGTTATATCGTTATCGACTCTCCGGTCGTAAACTTTATTGACGATACAGAAAACCTGACCCACATGAAAGCTGAAAACACAGGAGGATCAATATCATAATTAACTTAATTTGATTTTTAAATCAACAAATTAAAACCTAATAATCACACTTATATCAGTTGATTCGTATAGCCTAACGGATAAATCCAGCAGCAATTTAACGAACAGATAATGATTTTACCCCGTAACTTCGCACATCAAGAACGGTAGCGCGTGTTTTAACGGCTTTCAGCAGGTATAATCTGCGCCCTGTTTGTAAGGTAGAAGATTATCATGGCGTTACTCATCACCCATAAATGTATCAATTGCGATATGTGTGAACCGGAATGCCCAAACCAGGCGATATCAATGGGAATGGACATTTACGAAATTGATGCAACCCGATGCACGGAATGTGTCGGACATTACGACACACCAACCTGTCAGAAAGTTTGCCCCATCGACAATACCATCATCAAGGATCCCGAACATCAGGAAGGCGCTGAACAGTTGTGGGAAAAGTATGTGCTCATGCACCATGCAGACAAGCTCTGAGCTTAACTTTCGATGATAACCGTTGCACAAGCGTAACGCCGCTCATCAGCTAATGTCACATGCACATGTTTTACGCCCAGATGGGTTGCCAACTCGGATGCTTTAGCAAAAAAACGCAGACTGGGTTTCCCCAGTTCATCGTTAAAAACCTCAAACTGAGCAAAAGCCAGTCCATTGCGAATGCCTGTACCAAAAGCCTTCGCCGCTGCCTCTTTTACGGCGAAACGCTTAGCAAGAAAACGGACTGGCTGTTGGTGCTGCTGGTATTGCGCCCATTCATTTTCAGTCAGGATACGACGAGCCAGACGCTCGCCCGAGCGCTCAATCACCGATTCGATACGGGCAATCTCGACAATATCCGTCCCAAGGCCGAGGATCGCCATTAACGACGGGCTTCCCGCATCAGCGCTTTCATTTCGGCCACCGCATCGCTCAATCCGCTCATAACCGCACGTCCGATGATTGAGTGGCCGATATTCAGCTCGTGCATTTCCGGCAACGCCGCGATAGGTTGTACATTATGGTATGTCAACCCGTGGCCCGCGTTCACTTTCAATCCTTTTTCGGTCGCATAGGCGGCGGCTTCGCGGATACGGTCAAATTCATATTGCCGGGTCCGATCGTCAGCGGCATCGGCATAGGCGCCGGTATGAATTTCAATATAGGGCGCGCCGCTCGCGATAGCCGCATCGATCTGTTTTTTATCCGCATCAATAAACAAGGAAACCTGGATCCCCGCCTGACTCAATCTGGCGACGGCGGCGTTCATCTTTTCCTGCTGGCCTGCGACATCCAATCCCCCTTCGGTTGTCACCTCCTGACGCTTTTCAGGCACCAGACAGCAAAAATGGGGCTGCAACTCACAGGCGATGCCGACCATTTCGTCAGTCACGGCCATTTCCAGATTCATTCGCGTTTGAATGGTTTTTCTCAGGATACGGACGTCACGGTCGGTGATATGGCGTCGGTCTTCACGCAGGTGAACCGTGATCCCATCCGCGCCCGCCTGTTCGGCTAAGAACGCAGCCTGTACCGGATCGGGATAGGCTGTGCCTCGGGCATTACGAAGGGTTGCGATGTGATCAATATTAACGCCCAACAACAGTTCTGACATGGTAAATCCTCGATAAAATAATGCGTAATACGAGGCAGTTTACACCGATGTCCGCGTTTCTGGGTATAAGAGAAGCTGGATTATTTATCAGAAGAAGGCGTTTTGGATAAATTAAGATTGGGTAAAAACTGGCGAAACAGTTCACGACTTTTCAGCGGTTTACCACCGAGGTAAGGTTTTAGCGCAATACGCGTAAACCGCTTGGCCGCCCGTAACGTCGCCGAATCGGGAAACTCGCGTGACGCAAGCGCACGCAATTCACGTCCGGTAAAACTAGCGTTATCGACGACCAGGCTGGCGATAAATCCTTTCTCTTCACGATATCGGTAGGTCATGGTATCCGCGACCGGCTCGCCGCTTCCCGCACAGTGCAGAAAATCCACGCCATATCCCAGATTCCCCAGCAAGGCCAACTCGAAACGACGCAGCGCCGGTTCGGGAGACGCATGTTGAGAAGCAAGCTGCTGTAAACAATCGAGATAATCAAAAAAGAGAGCGGAATAGCTGGTTTCATGCTCAAGAACGCGAATAAGCAACTCATTCACATATAAGCCGCTGTAGAGCATGATGCCGGAAAGCGGAAGCGCCAGAGAAACCGGCTCGGCATTACGTAAGGTTTTCACTTCGCCCCGACCGCTCCAGCGCGCCAGTAGCGGAGTGAAGGGTTGTAAGCTGCCTTTCAGACTGGAGCGACGGGCGCGGGCGCCTTTAGCCAGAACGCGAACCCGGCCGTCGCTTTCACTGAATAGATCCAGTAATAAACTGGTTTCGCTATAAGGTCGCCCATGTAAGACAAATGCGCGCTGCCAGCCTTCCATCGGCGCGGACCTTACAAGTCTTCACTGTAACCCAGGCTACGCAGAGCACGCTCGTCGTCTGCCCAACCTGATTTTACTTTTACCCATAATTCGAGGTGAACTTTGGCCTCAAACATCTCTTCCATGTCCTGACGCGCTTCAATGCCGATGGTCTTGATCTTGGAGCCTTTATTCCCGATCACCATTTTCTTCTGGCCTTCGCGCTCGACAAGAATCAGACCGTTGATGTCATAACCGCCGCGCTCATTGGTTACGAAACGCTCAATTTCCACCGTCACTGAATAGGGCAGCTCTTCCCCCAAAAAACGCATCAGTTTTTCGCGAATAATTTCCGAAGCCATAAAGCGCTGGGAACGATCGGTTATATAATCTTCCGGGAAATGATGTACAGCCTGCGGCAGATGTTTGCGTACAATGCTGGCCACCGTATCGACATTGGTCCCTTTTTCAGCGGAAATCGGCACTACATCCAGGAAGTTCATTTGTTGGCTGATAAATTGAATATGCGGCAACAGTTTGGTTTTATCCGTTACGTTATCCACTTTGTTGATCGCCAGAAGAACCGGGCATTTCTGGTCACGCAGCTTGTTCAGAACCATGTCATCGTCATCGTTCCAGTGCGTACCTTCTACGACAAAAATGATCAGCTCAACGTCGCCGATAGAACTGCTGGCCGCACGGTTCATCAGGCGATTGATGGCCCGTTTTTCCTCGATATGCAGCCCTGGGGTATCCACATAAATAGCCTGATAAGGCCCTTCGGTATGAATCCCCATGATACGATGTCGTGTCGTCTGGGGTTTACGCGACGTAATAGAAATTTTCTGCCCCAGCAGCTGATTCAATAATGTGGACTTCCCCACATTAGGCCGGCCGACAATTGCGACAAAACCGCAGTATGTCTGTTCTTCGCTCATTCAAGCTCCAGTTTTTTCAACGCTTGTTCTGCCGCAGCCTGCTCAGCCTTCCGGCGGCTCGAACCGGTGCCTACGACCGATTCACTAAAACCACTCACCTGACAGTGAATAGTAAACTCTTGATCGTGAGCTTCACCTCGCACCTGAACAACCAGATAGGTCGGCAGCGGCAAATGACGCCCTTGCAAAAATTCCTGTAACCGCGTTTTAGGATCTTTTTGCTTATCGCCAGGACTGATCTCATCCAGACGGCTTTGATACCAGTTCAGAATCAAGCGCTCAATGGTCTGAATATCGCTGTCGAGAAAAATGCCGCCGATCAACGCTTCCACCGTATCCGCCAGAATGGAATCGCGGCGGAAACCGCCACTCTTCAACTCTCCGGGGCCCAGACGCAAGCATTCGCCCAATTCAAATTCTCGCGCAATTTCCGCCAGCGTATTACCGCGCACCAGGGTAGCCCGCATCCGGCTCATATCCCCTTCGTCAACCTTGGGGAAACGATGATACAGCGCATTCGCGATAACAAAACTCAGGATGGAATCGCCCAGAAATTCAAGTCGCTCGTTGTGCTTACTGCTGGCACTCCGATGTGTCAGGGCTTGCAACAAAAGTTCGTACTGCTGAAAAGTATAGCCCAGCTTTCTTTGTAAACGGTTTATTAGGATGGGATTCATGCGTTACCAATAGATCAACAATGCGTCAAAAACAACAGCACACGGAACAGCCCTGCTTGGCTAGGACCAGCCAAAACTGTTTCGTTTGCATAGGCTCCCGACCGGGAGCCAACGTTCATTTCCGAGAATATTCTACAACGGACAGCGTAATAATGCTGCGTGTTTATCATCACTGATTAGTGAATACTGCCGATTCGGCTTAACCGAACGCCCGTCGGCCATTCACCTTCTTGTTTTTCAAAGCTCATCCAAATTGCGGTGGCTTTACCAACAAGATTCCTTTCCGGGACAAAACCCCAATAGCGACTATCCAGGCTATTATCGCGATTATCCCCCATCATGAAATAATGGCCGGCCGGCACAACCCAGGTCGCGAGCGGTTGTTGTGACTGCTGATAATAGCCGCCGAGTTGATCCCGCACGCCGGGAACAATCAAAATATTGTGCGTGGCATTACCCAACGACTCTTTGCGAATGCCCAGTCGCGCGCCGGCGATTTTATCTTCACCGACCGGAATTTGGTAAAATCCGCTGCGGGACTCCAGTTCAGGTTGATTAAATGTCTGCACGAAATCGCTGGGCTGAATATTATTATAGGTAACCGCTAATGCTTTATCGCAAGTTTGCGATCCATCGCAACCTGGATTAATCGTCACTTGCTTGGTCAACGGATTATAGCTGACACGATCGCCCGGCACGCCCACTACGCGCTTGATAAAATCGACCTTGGGATCGGCCGGATATTTAAATACCGCAATATCGCCACGCTTAGGGTGACCCGTTGCAATTAAAGTTTGCTGAGTAAAGGGTTCTTTAATACCGTAGGCATACTTCTCAACCAGGATAAAGTCGCCGATCAGCAATGTCGGCATCATGGAACCAGATGGAATCTGAAAGGGTTCATAAATAAAAGAACGCACAATTAAAACCAGCGCGACAACCGGAAATACCGATGCAACCGTTTCAACCCATCCTGGCTGCGCAACGACTTTTGGCAATTCGCTGCTGTTCGTCCCTTCACTTGATACCGCTAATTTCTTGCGGCGCGCCGGCGCCCACATAAAGCGTTCCAAGCACCAGACAATTCCCGTGATTAGCGTTACCAACGCCAAAATTACGGCAAACATATTGGCCATGCCAACTCCTCAGGATTTATTTGTTGTCTTTGCCAACGTGAAGAATAGCAAGGAAGGCTTCCTGCGGTAATTCAACGTTACCCACCTGCTTCATACGTTTCTTACCGTCTTTCTGTTTCTGCAACAGTTTCTTCTTACGGCTGACATCACCACCATAACATTTCGCCAGCACGTTTTTACGCAACTGCTTAACGGTCGAGCGGGCAATGATGTGATTACCAATCGCCGCCTGGATGGCGATATCAAATTGCTGGCGTGGAATAAGCTCTTTCATTTTTTCCACCAGTTCGCGTCCGCGGTATTGCGAATTGTCCCGGTGAGTGATCAGCGCCAGCGCATCCACGCGCTCGCCGTTGATAAGAACATCAACACGCACCATATCGGAAGCCTGGAAACGCTTGAAATTATAGTCCAGCGAGGCGTAACCGCGAGAGGTTGATTTCAGTCGGTCAAAGAAGTCGAGCACCACTTCCGCCATCGGAATTTCATACGTCAGCGCGACCTGATTACCGTGATAAACCATGTTGGTCTGTACGCCGCGCTTTTCAATACACAGCGTAATGACGTTGCCCAGATATTCCTGCGGCAACAACATATGACATTCAGCGATGGGTTCGCGCAACTCCTGAATATTATTCAGCGGCGGCAGCTTCGACGGACTGTCGACATGCACGATCTCTCCGCCGGTCGTTTCGATTTCATAAACAACCGTAGGCGCGGTGGTGATCAGATCCAGATCATATTCACGCTCCAGTCGCTCCTGAATGATCTCCATGTGCAACAGCCCAAGGAAACCACAGCGGAAACCGAATCCCAGCGCTGTCGAGCTTTCCGGTTCATAAAACAGAGACGCGTCGTTTAAACTCAGTTTACCCAGCGCATCGCGGAAGGCTTCATAATCATCGGAACTTATCGGGAATAACCCGGCATAAACCTGTGGTTTTACTTTCTTGAAGCCCGGTAGCGCTTTTTCCGCCGGCTGACGGGCCGATGTCAGCGTATCGCCGACCGGCGCGCCCAGAATATCCTTGATGGCGCAAACCAGCCAACCCACTTCACCACAATTAAGCACGTCGCGGTCAACCTGCTTCGGCGTAAAAATGCCCAGGCGGTCGGCGTTATAGACCTGACCGGTACTCATTACCTTGATTTTTTCACCTTTGCGCATCGAGCCATTTTTAATGCGCACCAGTGAAACAACCCCCAGATAGTTATCAAACCAGGAGTCAATAATCAGCGCCTGAAGCGGCTCTTCCGCACTCCCTTGCGGCGGCGGAACATCGCGCACCAGGCGTTCCAAGACTTCGGGTACGCCTATGCCGGTTTTAGCCGAGCAGCGCACCGCATCCGTGGCGTCAATACCGACAATATCTTCAATTTCCTGCGCGACCCGATCCGGATCGGCCGCAGGCAGGTCGATTTTGTTTAACACCGGCACCACTTCCAGATCCATATCAAGCGCGGTGTAACAGTTCGCCAGCGTTTGGGCTTCAACCCCTTGACCCGCATCAACCACCAGCAACGCGCCTTCGCAGGCCGCCAGTGAACGGGAGACTTCATAAGAGAAGTCGACGTGGCCGGGCGTATCAATGAAGTTTAACTGGTAGGTTTGACCATCCAGAGCTTTGTAATCCAACGTCACGCTCTGCGCTTTAATCGTTATACCGCGTTCGCGCTCCAGATCCATTGAATCCAGAACCTGCGCAGCCATTTCACGTTCGGTTAAACCACCGCAAATCTGGATAATTCGGTCAGATAACGTCGACTTACCGTGGTCGATGTGGGCAATGATGGAGAAATTTCGTATATGCTTCATTATAAAAAGTTTTCTACCTTGATATTTCTGAAATTCTTGCCGATGGGCATGCGCATGAGGTGAAAACGACAGCGATGAGCTTCCACCTGAACCGCTGCATTCTACATGCCGAACGTCCGAAAACCTAGTCATGTCCGGCGCATTACTCCCGATTATGGCGGTTTTATTGGGAATAGCGGAACGACAGGATGAAAGAAGGTGTTAAATTGATGACAACGGCTGAAAAATCATGGAAATTACTCGGCTACGGTTTTGATTTTCAGTAACTCGCCCGGCAACGCGACTTGCAAGATAACGGGTTGATAACGACCATTTTTCCCCAGGTGACCCACCCAGCGCCTCACCGATAAAAAAGCCAGTCCGCCGCCCAGCAACGCGCCGAGAATGGCAGACAGCTCATTGGCGAAGAGCAACTGTAAAAGCGCCGCGCCGGCGAGCAATCCCACAAGCGGCACAAAATAAACCATAACGGCAGACTGTAGCAGACGCGCTTCGGCAATACCGAGCTCAACTCGCTGCCCGATTTGCAAAGGCTGCTCACAGGGTACCCGCAACTGATGCTCGGCAGGCGCCCCCAGTTGGTTCAGCAGCCCGGTTCCGCATGTTGCGCGCGATTGACAGCCGCCGCACCCCGAACGCTGCTCACAGTGCAAGACGGCAATGCCATCCTGCCATGAAATAACCGTCGCCCACTCTTTAATCATTTATTGCGCCTTCAGAATAATATTTTCCGCCACACGCTTAGCCGTGGCCGGCGGAAGCTCACCGACTACGGTGATCTCATTCTTATCACGAATTTCAGTATGTATGGTGCGTCTCCCGGTACGAACGGATTGTTCAGACTGCGTTTCGGAAGAGGGACTGATATTGATGGAGAAACTAAACAGACCATCGCTGTACAGGCGCGTTTCAATCGGAATATTGACGCCCGGCAATGTCCTTCGACTGTGAGAAACCTCTTTCATTCCCGCAGGCAGCCACTCGGCCAACCAGGCGAAGTCGCCGCTTGTTTGTCTGGGCCTTGGCAAGGCGGGCGGCAAGTTTATACTTTCCAGCGGGCGCAATGCCTTGGCAAGGTTATCATCCACGATCAGCGACGTCGCCAGAAACTGTTCCAGACGCTCGCCATTACGATCCTGCAAATCAACCCGCAGCGGCAGTTTAGACTCGGCGTCCATCCAGACCGCATAACTGTAACGCGTCGCATCCTTGGAGATGATCCTGACGCCGACGGCCAGACGATCGGCGATACGAACGCGCCCATCGGCAGGAATGAAATCGTAATACTGCGCGATGTTTTGGTAATTCGCATAGACCAGCGCGGGTAATGAATCGACGATGTGATCGCTCGACAGCGTGAAGGGCTCCAGGTCTGAATCGAAATAGCTGATTTCATTGCCGCGCTGTACGATTTCACGCCGCGGGCCGTCCATGAAAACCAGTTGCGCTAATGCGCGATCGTTCACCACGACATGGCGATAGCGCAACGACTCAAATCCCTGGAGGGTAATATTGATGAAAGAAATTTCGTAGTTTAACGAGCGACTGGCTTGGTTCATTTGTTGCAACAACGCCCCGGACGCGGTTTGCGCCGGGGCGATGCTGGAATAAAACAAACTGCCGATCAGCAAACAGACGGTTAACCAGACAGGCTTCATTACTGAGGCTGAGTTCCTAATGATTGAGTTCCTGGAACCTGGATTGCAGCTTGCTGATCATCATGATGCTGGAGTTGTTCAGCGTGCAAACGGCGCTGTAGTTCATAATCTTGCAAAATAGCATTGAGGCGATTGCGTTGCGCGTCAAATTTTTGCTGACCATTATGGGAAGCTACGCTTTCCGACGGTACGCCGAAACTGACCGGCGAAGCGGTTCCCATTGCCGGTAACGTACTAAACGCGGCGGGTTCCGTTATCCCGCTTGCCGGATCAACCTGATTATAGTTTTGCACGCCGACAATAACGGCCAAAGATACGCAGGCTGCGACCCCGACCTGAGTCAACTGACTAGCCCACGGCCGAATTTTGTGCCAGAACGGCATCTGGGACCAACGCTCAGGGTGTGGCTGAGATTCTGGTTGCGCTTGCGGAACCAGACGAACAGGTTCTTTTTCAATCGCAGCAGCCACACGGGAGGCTATATCAAGGTGAATAACATTTTTGCCTTCACCGATATCCCCACGCAATGTATCGCGGATTAGATGATAACTTTGCCAACTTTGCTGCAACTTGTCATCTTGTGACAAGGACTTCAGCAGTTCGGAATCAACTGCCTCACCATCCATTAAAGCGGAAAGTTTCTCTTTCTGCATACCGACACCCTTACTTTGTCAAATCCATCATTAATCATACGCCATGGCTGGAACAGGCTAGCGCTGAATAAGCGGTTGTACTTTATTATCAATAGCCTCCCTGGCCCGGAAGATACGGGAACGAACAGTGCCAACTGGACAATCCATAATGGCGGCGATCTCTTCGTAACTCAGTCCATCTAATTCACGCAGCGTAATCGCCAGACGTAAATCTTCCGGTAAAGACTCAATGGTACGGAAAACAATACTTCTCAATTCCTCTGACAACATTAAATTCTCAGGGTTCGATATTTCTTTCAATGCTCCTGCATTTTCATAATTTTCCGCATCATTGGCGTCAATATCGCTGGAAGGAGGACGTCTTCCCTGGGCCACCAGATAATTTTTCGCCGTATTCACGGCGATACGGTATAGCCATGTATAAAAAGCACTATCGCCACGGAATGATTCCAATGCACGATACGCTTTGATAAATGATTCCTGTACCACGTCCGGGACGTCCCCTTGGGGGACGTAACGGGATACCAGGCTCGCCACCTTATGCTGGTAACGAATAACCAGTAAATTAAACGACTTTTGGTCGCCTTTTTGGACCCGCTCAACCAGAACCTGATCTGCTAGCTGCTCGCTCATCCGAGGTAATATCTCCTCAAACCGTTCTCCACACGTAAATAATACCGCCAGCCATAAATATAGTTATCCCAGAGCAAGCTCTACGTTAGAGCCGATATCCCGCATAAAGTTCCAGCCAAACCGTTTTATACCCGCTATCTTGCAAGTTGCAGGCGCGTTGACATCAGTGCCCGGTTCATCGCAGAGCCCCGTCTTCATCCGATCGCCGCAAGCGGCGCTCAAGTCCGCTCCCGGCTGATTTGCCGCCCCAGCACGCTGGTTTTTATATTTATCATCAAGCATATCTGATCGATCATACGATAAATCCGCGGCATTAGCACCAACCGACCCGGTTTGAGGGTGGGTATTTATACATCTTTACAGGGGACACAAAATCAATGCATGGATAAAACATTGAGTGCTACCATCAATTCCCCTCTTTCTCATACGTGACGATACGAACATGCAACCGACCACTGAATACACTTGTGATGTATTGATCATCGGCAGCGGCGCTGCCGGGCTGTCTCTCGCGCTTCGTCTGGCTTCTCACGCAAACGTTACCGTTCTCAGCAAAGGCCCGCTGAATGAAGGTTCGACCTTTTACGCCCAGGGCGGTATCGCCGCGGTTTTTGATGAGACCGATAGCATCGAATCGCATATCGAAGATACATTAATCGCGGGCGACGGACTGTGCGAACGTGAAGCCGTCGCTTTCATCGCCGGCAATGCCAAACACTGCGTACAATGGCTGATCGAACAAGGCGTATTGTTTGATACGGAAACCGGCGCCGGCGGTGAAGAACGTTATCACCTCACCCGGGAAGGAGGACACAGCCATCGCCGAATTCTCCACGCCGCGGACGCCACCGGGAAAGAAGTGGAAAATACGCTGGTAAAAAAAGCCCTGTCGCATCCCAACATCCATATTATGGAACGCTGCAACGCCGTTGATTTAATCACCTCCGACAAACTGGGCCTGCCGGGATCCCGCCGGGTTGTCGGCGCCTACATCTGGAACCGTGAACGGGAAGCGGTTGAGTCTTGTCGGGCGAAAACCGTGGTTCTCGCCACCGGCGGCGCATCCAAAGTGTACCAATACACCACCAACCCTGACATTTCATCCGGCGACGGCATCGCCATGGCATGGCGTGCGGGTTGCCGGGTCGCCAATATGGAATTTAATCAGTTTCACCCGACCTGCCTGTTTCACCCGCAGGCGCGCAATTTTCTGCTGACGGAAGCGTTGCGTGGCGAAGGGGCTCACCTTAAACGCCCCGACGGCAGTCGCTTTATGCCGGACTTCGACGCCAGAGGCGAACTGGCTCCGCGCGATATCGTCGCCAGAGCCATCGACCATGAAATGAAGCGCCTCGGCGCTGACTGCATGTATCTGGATATTAGCCATAAGCCGGCGGAATTCGTCAAACAACACTTCCCCACCATCTATGAAAAGCTGTTATCGCTGGGGATTGATATCACTATAGAAGCTATTCCTATTGTTCCGGCCGCGCACTATACCTGCGGCGGCGTTATGGTCGATCGGCGCGGCCACACCGACCTCGACGGGCTGTATGCTATCGGCGAGGTGAGCTACACCGGTCTGCACGGCGCGAACCGCATGGCGTCAAACTCGTTGCTGGAGTGTCTGGTGTACGGCTGGTCGGCATCGGAAGATATCCGGCAACGCCTGCCGCACCTCGAGTTGATAAAAACGCTCCCGGCCTGGGATGAAAGTCAGGTTGATAATTCGGACGAACAGGTTGTTATCCAGCACAACTGGCATGAGCTCAGACTCTTTATGTGGGACTATGTCGGGATCGTTCGAACCACAAAACGGCTGGAGCGGGCGCTGCACCGCATTAATTTGCTTCAGAATGAAATTGACGAATACTATTCGCACTTCCGTATTTCCAACAATTTGCTGGAGTTGCGCAATCTGGTTCAGGTAGCCGAGTTAATCGTTCGCAGCGCATTGAACAGAAAAGAGAGCCGCGGATTGCATTATACCCTGGACTATCTCAGCCAGTTCGATACGCCCGACCCCACCGTGCTTACGCCATAGCACCGCCTGTTTATGTGGATTTCGCGTGGAATCTACATAAACAGATAAAAATATTGCGTCAGTGCCTGAAAGGCGTCGGAATAACGCTGCTCGGCATCACGTATCGCTAATTGCCGAACCAGAGTCTCTCCCGGCTGTCGTGAAAACGCGCACAAGACGCGGTGCGCGGGTCGGGAAGACGACTCCGCTACATCCATGCGCCGGCGCATAAACCAGCCCTGCCGCTGCGCCTGCCGCACAAAATCGTCAACAACCTGTATCGGCAACACCACGCAAAACAATCCGTCGGGCGTAATCAAACCGCGCGCGCAGTCCAGCAGCCGTTCGTGCGTCAGCGCGACGGTATAGCGAGCCTGAGTACGCTGCATCGTGCCGCAAGCGACGCCCGGCGAGAAATAAGGCGGATTGCTGACAATCAGGGAATAGTCCGCGCGCCGCCCCTCGGCAAAGGTCGCGATATCATCAAGGTAAACCTTCATCCGTGCCGACCAGGGAGACGCGGCGATATTTTCCGCCGCCTGCTGGGCCGCGGCGCTATCCAGTTCAACCGCATCAATCAGAACCGCATCATGAGTCCGTTGCGCCAGCATCAGCGCGATCAAACCGGAACCACAACCGATATCCAGAATTCGCCGCGCAGCGGAGACCGGCGCCCAGGCGCCCAGCAATATGCCGTCGGTGCCGACCTTCATGGCACAGCGATCGTGCGCGACAAAAAACTGTTTGAAGGTGAATCCGCCGCGACGCAGCGCCGGTTTATTATCAGATTGCTTGCTCATTATTACTCGTTCCCGATCAAAACCGTCGTAGCATAGGGTAAACATCTATACAGTAAAAGCGCGGTTGTCTGTTTAAACAGGTGAAGAACCCGGCCAATACGTCTATAATCGGCGCCCCAAACAGAGGTAGACCATGACAGCAACGAATTTTTCCGAGTTAGATCTTGATGACAGCCTGTTAGACGCCCTGCGCGATATGGGTTATGAACGTCCGACGGCCATTCAGATGGCGGCAATTCCGCCGGCGATGGACGGTCGCGATGTGCTGGGCTCTGCGCCAACCGGCACAGGCAAAACCGCAGCGTACCTCTTGCCGGTTTTGCAGCATCTGCTCGATTTTCCTCGTAAAAAATCCGGCCCGCCTCGCATTCTTATTTTAACGCCGACGCGCGAACTCGCCATGCAGGTCGCCGACCAGGCCCGCATCATGGCCGCACATACCCACCTGGATATTGCCACCATCACCGGCGGCGTGGCGTATATGAACCATGCCGAAGTATTTAGTGAAAACCAGGATATCGTCGTGGCAACCACGGGCCGCCTGCTGCAATACATTAAAGAAGAAAACTTTGATTGCCGCGCGGTTGAGACGCTGATACTGGATGAAGCGGATCGCATGCTGGACATGGGCTTCGCGCAGGATATCGAGCATATTGCCGGTGAAACCCGTTGGCGGAAACAAACGCTGCTGTTCTCCGCAACGCTGGAAGGCGAAGCGATTAAAGACTTTGCCGAGCGCTTGCTGAACGACCCCGTCGAAGTTGAAGCCGATCCCTCGCGTCGCGAACGTAAAAAAATCCTGCAATGGTATTACCGCGCCGACGATATCAAACACAAAACGGCCTTGCTTTGCCATCAGTTGAAACAACCGGACGTCACCCGCTCCATTATTTTCGTCCGCAAGCGCGAGCGGGTACATGAGCTGGTGGCCTGGTTACGCGAGGCCGGTATTACCGCCTGCTATCTTGAAGGCGAAATGGTACAGGCCAAACGCAATGAAGCGATTAAGCGTCTGAGCGACGGACGGGTAAACGTTCTGGTGGCGACCGACGTTGCCGCCCGTGGTATTGATATCAACGACGTCAGTCACGTATTCAACTTTGATCTGCCGCGCACCGCTGATACTTATCTGCATCGAATTGGCCGTACGGGCCGGGCTGGTCGTAAAGGCTGCGCCATCTCTCTTGTCGAAGCGCACGACCATCTGCTGCTTGGCAAGATCAGCCGTTATCTGAATGAGCCGCTCAAACCCCGAGTGGTTGATGAACTGCGTCCGGCGACCAAAGCGCCAAGCGCTAAAACAACGGGCAAACCATCCAAGAAAGCATTGGCCAAGCGGAAAGAGAAAAAAGAGAAAGAGAAAGAAAAAGAGAAGGTCAAGGTGAAGGTGCGTCACCGGGACAGCAAAAACATCGGCAAACGCCGGCAGCCGGCCCAAAAAGCGGGCGAGTCTGGCGAATAAAGCGTCGGGATGTAAAAAAGGGAGCCTCGGCTCCCTTTTGTATTTACGTCACGCCCTCGAATAAAACGAGTTACAGGCTTTCGGTAAAAGTACGAGTAATAACGTCGCGCTGTTGTTCTGGCGTCAACGAGTTAAAGCGCACGGCATAGCCGGAGACACGGATAGTCAGCTGCGGATATTTTTCAGGATGCTTAACGGCATCTTCCAGCGTTTCACGGCGCAGCACATTCACATTCAGGTGCTGACCGCCTTCCACGCGCACTTCCTGTTTAACTTCCAGAGGTACTTCACGATATTCGATCTGGCCCAGATCGCTGACTGGAACGATTTGGTCTTCGCTATAACCAGATTTAGCGCAAACACAACGTGCTTCGGATTTTTCTTCATCCAGCAACCAGAAAGAATTGATCAGCGCGCTGTTGTCCGATTTGGTGATTTGAATACCAGTAACCATTATTGCCTCCGTAAAACGGCGTATTATTGTCTAAATTGAAGCGGCGTTAGTAACAAACCGCCATCAATTTTTAACGATTATATAAAACAAAAGAAATCTGTCTTCTTGTATACCAGTACGATAGCCGGTTTTCTTTGATTTAAATCAATTTTACTTGACTGTTAAATTTTACCTCCACAGCAATTTATTGTTTCATATCAATTTTAACGCCAGCCGCCCGCTAAAATATTTTTGTAAATTTTCAATTTTTTTCAAGGCAATCAATGTCTCCGCGCATTTTCCTGCCGTTACGGTTTTACCTCGGAACAATTGAACGGTAAGCTACGGGCAACAGAATCTCGGATAAAATAAAGAGAGCATGATGGCGACTTCCCTAACCTGGCACGACGTGCTGGCTCAAGAAAAACAACAACCCTATTTTATGAATACACTGGAATTCGTTGCTAAAGAGCGCGCGGCGGGAAAAACGATCTATCCACCGCAGAAAGATGTTTTTAATGCTTTCCGCTATACCGAACTTCATCAGGTTAAGGTGGTTATCCTCGGTCAGGATCCTTATCACGGCCCGAATCAGGCCCATGGATTATCCTTTTCGGTTCGTCCCGGCGTGCCTGCCCCGCCATCGCTGGTCAATATCTATAAAGAGCTGGCTAATGACATTCCCGGTTTTGACATCCCGAAACATGGCTTTCTACAAAGCTGGGCGGAACAAGGGGTGCTGCTGCTTAATACCGTTTTAACCGTTGAGGCGGGTCAGGCGCATTCTCACGCCAATCTGGGCTGGGAAACCTTCACCGACCGCGTTATCGCTGCCCTGAATGAAAATCGAGAAGGCATCGTCTTTCTACTCTGGGGATCGCACGCGCAGAAAAAAGGCAACATTATTGACCGCCAGCGCCATCACGTTCTGAAAGCGCCGCACCCTTCCCCGCTGTCGGCCCATCGGGGCTTTCTCGGATGCAAGCATTTTTCCCAGGCTAACCGATTACTGGAACAGCAAGGTCTTGCCCCGATAGACTGGACGCCGCGTCTGCCGGAGAATCAATAAAGCAACGCTGCCTTCAGCCGCTGGAGGCAGCAATATCAAGGCATTGAAAGAGATAATAACCCAGGGAATGATATAACAAGGAGAAGGCGTGATTTGGTGGAGCTAAGCGGGATCGAACCGCTGACCTCTTGCATGCCATGCAAGCGCTCTCCCAGCTGAGCTATAGCCCCACATCAAGTGGCGTGTTCGCGATATAAAACCAAACAGAGGGATTGTTTGGTGGAGCTAAGCGGGATCGAACCGCTGACCTCTTGCATGCCATGCAAGCGCTCTCCCAGCTGAGCTATAGCCCCGTATCTTACAGACCGTATCTGTGCGAACGGGTCGCATAATATGAGACCCGATTAGCGGTGTCAACGGCTAAATCCTTTTATGACGCCAACCGCTGAAAAAGACGCCAAACACACGCATAATCGATAACATATCGGCGTCGACCAGCGGTCGGAATAGCGTTTGAGAATGTCGCCCATCAAAAACGGCTTATATTCATCCAAGCCGGCTTTCTGTCCCGCAGTCTATTTCAGATATTTGTATTTACCCGAATGGCCGTCAGTCATGACGCCGGGCTTCTGGATAAAAAAAACCCGGCAGATTTGCCGGGCTTGCGTTGAGCGAATGCCATCAGCGGTTACTGCTGCGCTTCACGTTCCGTAATAAACGCCAGCGCTTTATCAATCCGCGCCAGCGCTCGCTGCTGACCAACCGCATGTACCGTGACATCCACGCCGGGCGACTGCCCCGCGCCGGTGACGGCCACGCGCAGCGGCATACCGACCTTACCCATGCCGACACCTAATTCATCCGCGGTTCCCTGAATCGCATGATGAATGTTTTCAGCCGTCCAGTCCGTAATCGCAGCCAGCTTGCCGCGCACCAGCTCCAACGGTTGACGCGCCACCGGACGCAGGTGTTTCTTCGCCGCATCGGCGTCAAACTGCTCAAAATCCTCATAGAAATAGCGGCAGGAGGCCGCCATTTCTTTCAGCGTCTTGCAGCGCTCGCCCAGTAAAGTCACCAGTTCGCTCAACTGCGGGCCGGTACGCGTATCAATGCCGGCCTGCTCGATATGCCATGCCAGATGCGTCGCCACATATTCCGGCGGCAGATGATTAATATAGTGGTGGTTCAGCCATTGCAGTTTCTCCGTGTTGAAAGCACTGGCTGATTTGCTGACGGCGTCTAATGAGAACAGCGCTTTCATCTCATCGACCGAGAAAATTTCCTGATCGCCTGATGACCACCCCAGGCGAACCAGATAGTTCAACAACGCTTCAGGCAGATAACCATCATCGCGATATTGCATGACGCCGACCGCGCCGTGACGTTTGGACAGTTTTTTACCGTCATCGCCCAGGATCATGGAAACATGCGCATATTCCGGTACCGGCGCGCCCAATGCTTTCAGTATGTTGATTTGACGAGGCGTATTGTTGATATGATCCTCACCACGAATAACGTGAGTGATTTCCATATCCCAGTCATCAATCACCACACAGAAGTTATAAGTCGGCGAGCCGTCCGTACGACGGATGATCAGATCATCAAGCTCCTGATTGCTGAATTCGATGGGGCCGCGGATGCGATCGTTAAAAATAACGGAACCTTCCTGCGGGTTACGAAAACGCACCACATGAGGTTCATCATCCGCATGATGCGCGTGGGAATCACGGCAACATCCGTCATAACGCGGTTTTTCGCCGTTTTCCATCTGTTTTTCACGCAGCGCTTCCAGACGTTCTTTCGAGCAATAGCATCTATAAGCGGTGCCGTTTTCCAGCATCTGGTCGATAACGGCGTTATAACGATCAAAGCGTTTAGTCTGATAATACGGACCTTCATCCCAGTCGAGATTCAACCAGTTCATGCCATCCATAATGGCATCGATCGCGTCCTGAGTGGAACGCTCCAGATCGGTATCTTCAATTCGCAAAACGAACTTGCCGTCCTGATGACGAGCAAACAACCAGGAATAGAGCGCGGTACGGGCGCCGCCTACATGAAGATAGCCAGTTGGACTGGGCGCGAAACGGGTTTTAATTTTCATTTGGGATTACAGCCTTTTTACGCAACGGCTGTCGGCAGATACCGACATGAGTTCAAATAACAGAAAGTGGGCAACATTCTATCATTCTGCTCCGATTCCTCAACGCTGTAACGCAGCGCCGCACGCTTTATTCCTTACAGAATTGAATAAGGAAGCATCGCCATCGCCCAGAAATAAGACGTCCTGACTAATTTTACAACGAACAGCCATTTTACTTTTAAAAAGCGTTGACTCACTTTCAACTATCCCTATAATGCGACTCCACACAGCGAGGGTGATTAGCTCAGCTGGGAGAGCACCTCCCTTACAAGGAGGGGGTCGGCGGTTCGATCCCGTCATCACCCACCACTCTTCTAGAGTGCCGCGTTGTGTGAAGTAAGAAGAATTGAGATTGGGTGATTAGCTCAGCTGGGAGAGCACCTCCCTTACAAGGAGGGGGTCGGCGGTTCGATCCCGTCATCACCCACCAATCTCATTCCAGCTATCTTCTTACTGAAAATGAAGTACGGAAGTGGGTGATTAGCTCAGCTGGGAGAGCACCTCCCTTACAAGGAGGGGGTCGGCGGTTCGATCCCGTCATCACCCACCACTTCTGCGGGTCGTTAGCTCAGTTGGTAGAGCAGTTGACTTTTAATCAATTGGTCGCAGGTTCGAATCCTGCACGACCCACCAACATACATTCTTGGGACGTCTCGTGGAGTCCGGGGAAATAAGAAAACCGTATCACTGTCAGCAGGATGCGGTTTTTTTTCGTCTGTATGCGCCCTTCCGGGTACCCGGGGAGCCGGAGCAAATGGGCCTATATCTCTGTGAGCGGAAATTCCGTGGGCCAATTCAGGCTCCGGGCTTAAGACGTTAAAAAAAAGAATATGGCGCCACTTCATTACTGTCATTTCCATTGGCACTTAAGGAATAATACCCGCCCAACTCACTGAAAATAAATACAATAAAGTCATCAAGTTAGTCGTATTCTCGGGAATCTAACTTGCAGCTGCGATCAAAAGATAATTCCCCCCCCCCAAAAGAGCTGATTTATATAACCAATTGTATATAAAAAACAAAGCCCTCACCCTCAAAAGTATTAACACTGTAAATAGTAAAAAATCAGTAAAGATTTGAATGACTGTGTCGATATTTTATCTAGCAGATATTTCCGCCTATTTGTAATGAAACAGACTAACACTACTGATACCTCAAGGATTGAGATATGGAGACCAACCCAGTCCAGGCGGCCGATATTCAGGTGAAAAATATGCCGCGTAATATCTCAAAGACGGTTCAATCGTTTTATGGCTACAGCGCTCTGGCATTACTCCGCTTCATTATCAATAGGAAATAAAAAGACTACAGCCGTCATCAAAAAATAAACACTGGCGTATTTAGTATGAAATTCCATCACACCCTAATGTCTTCCATCGTAGCAGTTTCTTTATTAACGTCAGCTGCGGCAATAGCCGAACCTAAATTTAATAGAGGGCGATAAGGTAACAGTAATGAATATAAATAGCCTATCAGGATCCACCGTCTCTTTTCGTTCCAGCGAAACAAACGCGATGGAAAAAGGTTCGGCCATATCCACGAATAATCAGTCCGTTATTGTTTTCAACGAGACGGAATCACAAAAGCAAAGCATCGTTTCAACGCTCGCTCGCCAGTTGGCCGACGTCAATGTGAGAGCTGAAACCAGAGATGCCAGTCTTAGCCATGATGAACTAGCACAAAAGGCAAAAACGTTACTTAGCCAGATCACCGGGCCGGGTTATCAGAATAATCGCGCAAAATATGATGCCGAAGTACCTGATACCGATGATCCGGCACTATTGGAGCGAGCGAAGCAGGCAACAGCTTTTGTCAATGGCTCTGGTTCAAATCCGTTCAAAGGATTAACGGGAGACCAACTGGCATTAATCATTTACGACGATAGCGGCACATTCACAGCTAATGAACGCCGTGCGGCATCGTATGAATCGGATGCGCAAGAGTACGCCTGGCGTCGTTCAGCCGTTATGAAAAGTGAGATTGAATGGAATCAAGGTGACTACAAACAGACAGAGTTTTTCAAAATGGTGCTGGCGCATTATGAAGAACAGCCATTAATTGAACAGGTGCAATACTCGGAAGAGCACACGTCGAGACTTCAATATCTTATTGAAATGGATTTTAATTTTATGACCGGTGAACGGGGAAATCACGGTAACTCATTTATCAATCTGCGTAATAATTTATTATCGAGCGGCCCCTATGGCGACGGGAAATAATTTAACGCAGGCAACAAGGCAGGAAAAAAGTCGGCATCTCTTGCCAATGATGATTTTCCTATAAGCGATATCAGGAATACCGAGGGGCTGATGAGCTACGCCACTGCTTTGCCTGAAAAGCTGCGCCGGCTTCTGGCATGGTTTGCTTGCAGGCTATGGCCTCGCGGGAACAATCGCCCTCGCCCGAGGAAAGGGTTTAGCGCTGAAAAAAAACGCCCTTTGCAGAGCGTTTCTTCAGTATTGCGATAATCATCAGACTTAGCGGTAACGATCAGATTTCCCAGTCATGGTTATAACGTTTGGGTTTGAACTGGATAACGTCCCCTTTTTGCAAACCGCGCAGGCTCAGATCGTCGCGCGCCACCTCGGCCTCTATCAGTTCCTGTTGATTGCCAATCTTTAAGGACAGGCGGGTTAATGCGCCCAGCGGACGAATATCGCGAACAATCACCGGCTGATAGCCATCCTGCGCCTGAACGGACAAGGCCACTTCATGCGGCCGGAACAGAATGGTTTCATCCGTCTGTTCAACCTTCAGCAGGTTGCTGTCGCCCAGAAAATGATAAACAAACTCGCTGGCCGGATGGTTATAGACCTCATCGGGCGAGCCGATTTGCTCAATAACGCCTTTATTCATCAGCACGATGCGATCGGCGACTTCCATCGCCTCTTCCTGATCGTGCGTAACGAATACCGATGTCAGGTTGATATCCTCGTGCAGTCGCGACAACCAGCGGCGTAGCTCCTTGCGCACCTTGGCATCCAGCGCGCCGAAAGGCTCATCCAACAGCAGGATGCTGGGCTCGACGATCAATGCTCTGGCCAGCGCGATACGCTGGCGCTGACCGCCGGATAGTTGCTCAGGATAGCGATCTGCCAGCCAGTCCAGTTGAACCAGACCGAGAAGCTCATGCACTTTCTTTTCAATATCGCGTTTTGACGGACGGATATTTTTCGGCTTCATCCGCAGCCCGAACGCCACGTTGTCGAATACCGTCATGTGACGGAATAAGGCGTAGTGCTGGAAAACGAATCCCACATTACGCTTGCGCACATCATGCACGGAGACATCTTTGCCATGGAAAATAATGTTGCCGCTATCCGGTTGTTCCAGACCGGCGATAATACGCAACAACGTGGTTTTACCACACCCGGACGGCCCCAACAGCGCCACCAGCTCGCCGCTCTCAATGGCGAGGTTAATTTGATTCAGAGCCTGAAACTGACCAAATTGTTTATTAATATTGCGGATCTCAATGCTCATTTTTGGTCAACTCCTGTTGTTTCTCAAGTTGCTTCGTCAGGCGGCTCTCACTCCACTGGCGCAGCAATAGAACGATCAGCGACATCACTAGCAGTAGAATCGCGACGCTGAAAGCGGCGACAATGTTGTACTCGTTATAAAGAATTTCGATATGCAGCGGCAGCGTATTGGTCAGCCCGCGGATGTGGCCGGAAATCACGGAAACCGCGCCGAACTCGCCCATCGCTCTGGCGGTACATAATACTACGCCATAGATTAACGCCCACTTTACGTTGGGCAGCGTGATGAACCAAAACATCTGCCAGCCGTTGGCGCCCAGCAGTCTGGCCGCTTCTTCCTCCTGCGATCCTTGCTGTTCCATCAAGGGGATCAATTCGCGCGCCACATAAGGCAGCGTGACGAAAATGGTCGCCAGCACAATGCCCGGCACCGCATAAACAATCTCCAGATTATGCGCGGTCAGGAACGGATACAGCGAGCTCTGCGCGCCAAACAGCAGGACATAGACCAGACCGGCGACCACGGGAGAGACTGAGAAAGGTAAATCGATTAACGCCAGCAAAAAACTTTTGCCGCGGAATTCAAATTTGGTCACGCACCATGCCGTCGCCAGACCGAAAACGACATTCAGCGGCACCGAAATGACCGTTGCCAGCAATGTCAGCTTCAGCGCGGAGATCGCATCCGGTTCGGTAATGGCATCCCAGAATGCCCCGATCCCGTTATTTAATCCCTGCGTCACCACCATCAATAGCGGCAAAACCAGAATCAGAAAAAAGACAATCCACGCCAGTGAAACCAAAACATAATACGCCACCGGATTTTTTTTGGATTTTTTCAACTGGGTTTGAGTAGAAATAACCTGTTCCATTACCACTGCCTTACAGTTTCGGTTGAATACGACGCTGCAATAAATTAATCAGCAGCAGCATAATAAAAGAAACCAGCAGCATAAATACGCCAATTCCGGTCGCGCCTTTATAGTCATACTGATCGAGTTTAGAGACGATCAGCAGCGGCAAAATTTCTGTTTTAAAAGGAATATTCCCCGCGATAAACACCACGGAACCATACTCGCCCACGCCGCGGGCGAACGCCAGCGCAAAGCCGGTCAGCCAGGCGGGAAGCAATGCCGGGATCAGGACATGGCGGAACACTTGCAGCGGACGCGCGCCAAGACAGGCCGCGGCTTCCTCGATTTCTTGCGGAATATCCGCCAAAACGGGCTGCAACGTCCTGACGACAAAAGGCAGGGTGACGAAAATCAATGCCAGCGTGATGCCGATGCCGGTATAGGCGATTTTAAAGGGAAACAGCGAGCCAATCAGTCCGTTCGGCGCATATAAGGCGGTCAGCGCAATCCCCGCCACCGCCGTCGGCAGCGCGAACGGCATGTCGATCATCGCGTCAATGACCTTGCGGCCGGGAAAGGTGTAACGCACCAGCACCCATGCCAGCAGCGTTCCCAAAATACCGTTGATAAACGCGGCCATCAGCGCCGTACCAAAGGAGAGGCGAAGAGAGAAAAGCACCTGTCGGCTGGTAATCAGATCCCAAAACTGTACCAACGTCAATTGGCTGGCGTAAAGAAACATCCCTGCCAATGGAATAAGGACAATCAACCCTAAATAACTCAAGCTGAAACCTAAAGTTAATCCAAAACCGGGAATTACCGGGGAGCTACGTTGTGACATACGGTGCCTTTAATAGTCATACTCAATGATTCTGGCAAATTAAACTTTGCCGACGAATCAAAGCCGCTGAATTCAGCGGCTTTTCAACATCAGAAATCCGTTACTGCTTATTTATTAATTTCCTGGAAGATTTTGTCAAATACCGCGCCATCCTTGAAGAACGTGTCCTGCGCGGCTTTCCAGCCGCCGAAGTCTTTATCGATGGTCACCAGTTTCACCGGCGCGAACTGACCTTTAAACTCTTCGGCAATCTTTTCATTGCGCGGACGATAGAAGTTTTTGCCGATAATCCGCTGCGCTTCGTCGCTGTACAGGTATTGCAGATAGGCTTCCGCCTGTTTGCGCGTGCCTTTACGCTCGACCACTTTGTCAACCACCGCCACCGGGGGTTCGGCCAGAATGGACAGCGACGGCGTCACGATTTCCAACTGATCGCCGCCCTGCTCTTTCAAAGAGAGGTAGGCTTCGTTTTCCCAGGCCAGCAGCACATCGCCCAGTTGGCGCTGCACAAAGCTAATCGTCGAACCGCGGGCGCCGGTATCCAGAACCGGAGCATTGCGATACAGATCGGTGACAAACTTCAGCGCCGTTTCATCATTACCGCCGGGTTGCGCTTTGGCATAAGCCCAGGCCGCCAGGAAGTTCCAGCGTGCGCCGCCGGAGGTTTTCGGGTTTGGCGTAATCACTTCAATACCCGGTTTGACCAGATCGCCCCAATCCTTAATTTGCTTCGGATTGCCTTTTCTCACCAGGAAAACGATGGTGGAAGTATAAGGCGTACTGTTGTCAGGCAAGCGCGCCTGCCACTTCGGATCGATAATTTGCTGATTCAGATTAAGCGCATCGATATCGCCGGCCAGCGCCAGCGTTACCACATCGGCCTGTAAGCCGTCGATAACGGAACGAGCCTGTTTACCCGATCCGCCATGCGAATTTTTGATCGAAACATCCTCGCCGGTGGTCTCTTTCCAGTGCTTGATAAAAGCGGCGTTATATTGCTGATAAAGCTCACGGGTAGGATCATAAGATACATTCAGTAACTCGGTTGCCGCGGAAGCGACGCCGGAAAAGAGCAGCGTCGCGGTCGCAAGAGATAGTCCCAGACGGCGTATTGACATCATTATCACTCCCTAAAATTGAACTGTATTTTTAACTGTCGTTTTTCAAGTTATAGCAATATTGGCTTCCCTTCCGCCTCAGGACAACGGCTTAATGCATTATCATTTCTGATGTATTGCATCAACCGATGCCCAAAGGTGGCAGCGAATACCCGCCATGAAAATAACAATGGATGTGACTGATTAGCGCAGCTTACACAGGCATCAGGCCAACAACATAGGGGTGACAATAGAGGATATGGGAAAGGGGCAAAAATACTGTTTCGCGATAATTTATACCCTCGCGTTATATTGTTTATGGATATGTAATAGTTTTCAATCTAAGTAAATAATACCGGCCAGAACGGCGTTTCCACGGCCTCATACCGCGCCAGCGTGGTCGACAGCTACTTTTCCTCATCCAGTTGCAGAGCGATATACAACAGCAGACGGTCGTCGAAATTGCCCAAATCCAGCCCGGTGAGCTCGGAAATGCGGTTAAGGCGATATTCCAGCGTATTGCGATGAATAAATAAGGCTTTTGCCGTTGCGCCAGGCTGCACGTTATGACGAAACCAGGCGCCTAGCGTGCGGCGCAACAGACCATTGCCGTCCATCGCCGTCAGTCTGGTTAACGGACGTGCCAGTTCGTTCGCCTGCCAGCCGCCTCTCAGGCTATCCAGCAATACCGGCAACATTAAATCCTGATAATAATAACAGCGCTGAGCAGGCATACGCTGCTTGCCGACGCTCATGGTCGTGCGGGCGGTGCGATAGGAACGGGCAATGCTGCCGGGACCGGAGAAATAGTTCCCCAACGCCAGACGAACACGCAACCGGCTGCTTTCCGCCATGCGGGACAGCAGGGTGTCCACGCGCCGGCGATGTTCTTCCGCATCCCAGCGCCCGTGGCTGTTGAGTGCGGGCTTCAACACCACCATTTCCGTCAGGGACACAATGGCGATCAGGTTGTCGCGCTCCGGCGTCGTCAATAGAGTTTGCAACTGTTGAAGTTCGGCCATCGCGCTGTCTACGCCTAGCTGTCCGCTATCAACCTCAATCACGGCCACGACGCGCGGTTTATTAAGATCGATACCTAAACGTTGCGCCCACTCCATCAACGCGGGTGACAGCTCATCCGTTCGCAACAGGTTAAGCACCAGTTCTTCACGCAGGCGACTATCCTGCGCCAGGATATGCAGCAATCTTGCCTGCTCAAGCATCATTTCCGCCGTCATGCAGACCAGTTCGCCATACTGGCGTAACTGTCCTGGATTACCGGTCAAACCAATCACCCCGACGATATCGCCGTCAATGCGCAATGGCAGATTGATGCCGGGACGAACGCCATGTAAATGCCGCGCAACCGCGTCATCGATATCAACCACCCGTCCCTGAGATAACGCCAGTAAAGCGCCTTCATGCAATTCACCCAATCGCGCCCGATCGCCGCTGCCGATGATCTTGCCGCTTGCATCCATCACGTTGATATTACTATCAATAATTTGCATGGTCCGCGCGACAATATCCTGTGCCATTTGGGCATTGAGATGATACGACGCCATTTTTACCTCGAAGAGGAACATTGACAATCGCACCAGCATAGCGCCGCGCCGGGCGTCGCACATTGTGCAAATCAACAAAGAATCGCGGATTCACCTGAAACTGTGGGAACTCTCACAAAATACAGGCGGAAGGAGAAAGGAAAGGCATAGCCGGGTATCACGATACCCGGCGGAGGTTGATGACAAAGTGCGTCGAGCGTTGAGAATGGATAGATCGTAAAGACGCTGCGAGTACATCCCTGTAAGCTCGAACCGCGCGAATAGGTATCTCATCCCTGAGATTCCCCCTTGCAGGGCCGTCGCAAGCGACGTTCAAAGGCGTTCCCAACGCCTTTGTCCCTGGCGCGGACGCTTTACTCTTCTATACCATTCTCACCGTTCCGATTCGCCAGAGACTGTTGAGGGTTATTGCATCAGCAGATAAATATTACTTTCACCGCGGCGGATACTCAGCGCCAGCACCGCCGGCTTGCTATCCAGAATTTTACGCAGCTCGCCGAGATTCTGAACCGGTTGCTGATTCACACCCAGGATAATGTCATCCTTTTTCAAGCCGATTTTCGCCGCCGCCGAGCCGGCTTTCACGTTATCGACTTTGACGCCTTTCTGACCATCGATCTGGGTATTGCTCAATTCGGCGCCTTCGATGCCGGAATACAGGTTACCCGATGCGACCTGGGCCTGAGTGCTTTGCTGCAACGTGACCGTCACCGTAACGGGTTTGCCGTCGCGCAGCAGCCCCAGCGACAGCTTGCTGCCGACCGGCAGCGAACCGACCTGCGCCCGCAATGCCGCGAAACTGCTTATCGCCTTGCCGTTTAGCGACACAATGACGTCGCCGGCTTTAATACCGGCTTCAGCCGCGGCTGATTTCGGTTGAACCTGGCTGACGAACGCGCCGCGCTGCGCATCGACTTTCATCGCCTGCGCCAGGTCTGAATTCAGCTCCGTCCCGGTAATGCCCAGTTCACCGCGTTTTACTTCACCAAACTCGACAATCTGGGCAACCAGACTTTTCACCATATTGCTGGGGATGGCAAAACCGATACCGATATTGCCGCCGTCAGGCGCCAGGATCGCGGTGTTTAAACCAATCAATTCGCCATTCAGGTTGACCAGCGCCCCGCCGGAATTACCGCGGTTGATGGCGGCGTCGGTTTGTATGAAGTTTTCATAATTTTCGATATTCAACCCGCTGCGCCCCAGCGCCGATACGATCCCGGAGGTCGCCGTTTCGCCCAGGCCATATGGGTTGCCGATCGCGACAGTGTAATCCCCTACGCGCAGTTGATCGGAGTCGGCCAATTGGATCGCCGTCAGATTTTTAAAGCTTTGCAACTGCACCAGCGCAACATCGGAGCGCGGATCTTTACCGATCACTTTGGCGTCATATTTACGGCCGTCATTGAGACGAACCTGAATTTTATCCGCATTGTCCACCACATGGTTATTCGTTACCACGTAGCCTTTTTCCGCATTGATGATTACGCCGGCGCCCAATGCCTGAAAGGCCTGCTGGCGGGATGGCTGCCCGTCGCCGTCATCTCCGCCCTGACACATGGGGGATTCCTGAAACGGCGAGCCGTCCTGACAGAATGGCGAGTCTTCGCCAAAAAACGGCTGCAACTGCTGCGGGATCTTTTCCCTGGCGACGCTGGCATGCCCTTCTACAGAAATACTCACCACCGACGGCATGACTTTTTCCAGCATCGGAGCCAGACTGGGCAGTTGGTTGGATGAAGATAAGGAAGGGGTCGGCTCCGCCGCATTCGCGCCAAGCGATCCCATCGCCATTGCGAGACTTAATGTCAGCGCACTTAGAACCAATGATTTTCTTTTCATGGGAATAGGTCTCACAGTAATCAACAGGCAAGCTCTCACCGCCTTTATACCCTTCATCGCGCAAGATGCGGGGTAGATACAGAGGTGTGCTGTATAAGATAAATATGGATCAACTTGGTTCATTAATGGAAGACGCTGAACCGTAAGAAAATATTGGCGCTCTTTACAAAAGTTATTATTCCGCCGCCATCAGTCGGCGATATTCGTCATAGGCATAAAGATCGGTCATGCCGCTGATATAATCCTGTAGCAAACGCGCGCGGAAATAATATTCGCGAATTTCCCGCTCTTCATATGATAAGTGCCGCAGATTCTCCACGGCTTCGCGGTAAGCCATGCAATGTTTGCTGGATAATTTATGAAACAGCCGGGTTTCAATCGGATAGCGTTTGTGCGTTTCCTCGTTGACCAACTGACTGAAATCCTGATACGACATATCCAGCAGCGGGCTATAAATCTCCAGCAACCCGCGGATAACCCGGTAGCCCTGAAGCTCCAGTTGTTCCACTTCATGGTGATTAAAGACGTGTTTCAAGGCGACGTTTTTAAATATTTTCAATAATCGATTCTGCGCGCTTTCATCCTCCAGCAGCGCCTGATTAAACGCCCCCGAATAAATCTCCGGCAGGTTATCGATAAAACGCTGGGAAGCATGCGGCACCAGCGTGGCGACCGTATTCACCCGCAGATTCATAAAAAACTGATCGTTGATGCTGCGCCAGCGGTGACGATTTCGGGTCTCATAGGATTTGCCCACCGTTTCGCTGAATAAATCCCCCGGCTGAACGTCGCCCCAGGAATGACGCAAATGCTCATAGAGCTGTTCGATGGTGAGAATATCTTTCTCGACGGCATCTTCCAAATCGGCGATGCAGTAAGAAATATCATCCGCCGCCTCCATAATATAAGTCAGCGGATGGCGATGGAATTCCCCCATCGACAGCTCTTCGCGCAGCTTGGTGACGAAGGCTTCCTCCGCCAGATAATAGCCCGGCTTTTTCATCAGATAAGAAAATTCCGGCGGCGGAGTTTCGCACCGGTACGCGGGCCTGGTGTATTTCAATATGCAGCCGACCTGGCCGTAGGTCAGATTCAGCTTAAGCAAGGTATGCACCAGGCGAATGGCCTGCGCGTTGCCTTCGAAATGACTTAAATCCTGCCGAATACGCCGCCGCAGTTCATTGAGGCCATCCTCCCGGCAACGTAAAAAACCGACCCGGCATTTATCTTCGCGTGCGTCATCCGTGACCGCATGCGCGACGTCCATTAACTGTCCGAACCAGTTATTGATCGCCGACTCGCCGAAATGACCAAATGGCGGGTTACCGATGTCATGCATCAAACACGCCATCTCCACCATGCTTTCAAACGGGGTTTGTAGTTGGGCGAGTCCCAGCGCCTCCAACCGATTGTCGCGCTTGAGGCGTTCCAGTATATCCTTGACGATATAGCGGCCGACCTGTTGCACCTCCATGGAGTGCGTCAGACGAGAGCGCACCGCGGCATTGCGCTCCAACGGAAAAACCTGGGTTTTTTGCTGCAAGCGGCGAATGGCGGCGGAGTTGATAATACGTCCGCGATCGCTCTCGAACTGACGAACAATGGCATATTCATCTTTAGCCGCAATCGGACGACTGAGCGGACGCTGAAAACTCATCTTTTTCGCGAAATCGATATCAGACATAGGACTCCCCATTTAGTGCCGCCGCATCGCCATCTAACCCCGTAAGCCATGATAGACTAGCGGACGCTATACTCGTGCTATTTATAACAAAATTTGTGGGGAATACTATGAAAGTCGGCATTATCGGAGCTATGGAACAAGAAGTTACCCTGCTTCGCGATCGTATCGAAAACCGTCAGACCATACAGCGCGCAGGTTGCGAAATTTACACCGGTCGGTTAAACGGCGTTGATGTCGCCCTATTGAAATCCGGCATTGGCAAAGTCTCTGCCGCGCTGGGCACCACATTATTGCTGGAGCACTGCCGCCCGGACGTGGTGATCAACACCGGTTCGGCCGGCGGATTGGCCGCAACGCTGAAGGTCGGCGATATCGTCGTTTCCGATGAAGTGCGCTATCACGACGCCGACGTCACCGCTTTTGGTTATGAACCCGGCCAGATGGCGGGCTGCCCGGCCGCCTTCACCGCGGACGAAGGGTTGATTACGTTGGCCCAGGACGCCATCGCCAAGCTAGATTTGAACGCGGTGCGCGGTCTGATCGTCAGCGGCGACGCGTTTATCAATGGCGCGGAACCGCTGGCCCGCATCCGTAAAACCTTCCCTCAGGCCATCGCGGTAGAAATGGAAGCCACGGCGATTGCCCATGTTTGCCATCAATTCGCCGTCCCTTTCGTCATCGTGCGGGCGATTTCCGATGTCGCCGACCAGGAATCTCATCTGAGCTTTGACGAATTTCTGGTTGTCGCCGCCCGGCAATCCACCCGCATGGTAGAGACCATGTTACAGGCGCTGGCTGAACGTCGGTAACGCCACAATGCAATTGCGGATTCATTCTCTGTTCGGGCTTCTGCTGTTTTTCACCATCGCCGCGGCAAACGCGCTGCCGCAGCGCGTGATCAGTCTGGCGCCGCACGCCACCGAACTGGCCTACGCCGCCGGGATGGGAACCCAGTTGGCGGCGGTCAGCAGTTGGTCAGACTATCCCCCGGAAGCCCGGAAACTGGAGCAGGTCGCCTCCTGGCAGGGAATTAACCTTGAGCGGATCCTGACGCTGAAACCCGATCTTATTCTGGCCTGGCGTGAAGGCAATCCGCAAAGACCGCTGGAGCAACTCGCCAATTTTGGTATTCCCGTGGTCTATCTGGATGCCAAAACGCTCGATGATATTCCCGCAATGCTGAAGACGCTGGCGCAATACAGTTCGCATCCTGAACAAGCGGAGCAGAACGCCGCCGCATTGCGCCGGCAACTGGCGGAATTGCAGAGCCGCTACGCCGATAATCATCCTCTGCGGGTTTTCATGCAGTTTGGCGCCCACCCGCTGTTTACGTCGGCGAAAGGCACGTTGCAAAGTCAGGTTGTTTCGTTGTGCGGCGCGCAGAATATTTTCAGCGACAGCCCGGTTCCCTGGCCGCAGGTCAGCCGGGAACAGGTGTTAATGCGCAAACCACAGGCTATTATCATCAGCGGTTCCGCTGATGATATCGCCGCTACGCAGGCCTTCTGGCAACCGCAATTATCCGTTCCGACGATCGCGGTGAATGAAGATTGGTTTAATCGCAGCGGGCCGCGCTTACTGCTGGCCGCGCAACAGATATGCCGGCAATTGGCCGAACTGAAAAAAAATGATTAGCAGAGTCATCATCAGCCGGGCTTAGGCAACAAAAAACCCGTGACGCGATGCGGACTCACGGGTTTTGCTTTTTTGCCGGCTGAAGCAGAATCAGATACTGAAAGAAGAACCGCAGCCGCAGGTCGTTTTGGCATTCGGGTTGCTCACGATAAAACGCGAACCCTCCAGACCTTCGGTATAGTCGACCGAACCGCCGACCAGATATTGCAGGCTCATCGGGTCGACCACCAGCGCGACGCCCTGCTTTTCAATGGTCATATCCCCTTCGTTGATCTGATCATCAAACGTAAAACCATACTGGAAGCCGCTGCAACCGCCGCCGGTAATATAAACCCGCAGTTTCAGATCCGGATTTTCTTCATCAGCAATCAGGAGTTTCACCTTGTTCGCCGCTGCATCGGTAAATTGCAGGGGCAATGCCACTTCGTCGCTCATACTTTTACTCCCAACCTACATTCTTATCGGGTGATACGTTATTCACTCAATTATACGCTTATTATTCAATAGCGGGTTAAAACGTGCAAGATTTGACGTCAGTCAGCGCGTGACGCCGCGTATTAAGCCTTGTTCCCGCCGCAATCCGCCGCGCTTGCCGTCGAACCGCGGCGTTGTATTTTCAGTCCGTATCGCCGCACAACGATTTTCATAACCGCGGCCAGTTGATTAGAATGACCTTACTTTCCACGACAAACGTAAAGTCAGGATCCTTTAATGAACAAATCTGAAAGTCTGTACGCCGCGGCACAGCAACTTATTCCGGGCGGCGTCAATTCGCCGGTTCGCGCATTTAACGGCGTGGGCGGCGTGCCGCTGTTTATCGAACGGGCGGACGGAGCCTATCTTTACGATGCCGATGGCAAATCCTATATCGATTACGTGGGTTCCTGGGGACCGATGATATTGGGACACAACCACCCCGCCATTCGTCAGGCGGTCATCGCCGCCGCCGAGCGCGGGTTAAGTTTTGGCGCTCCGACGGAAATGGAAGTGCGGATGGCGCGGCTGGTGACCTCGCTGGTGCCGACCATGGATATGGTGCGTATGGTCAACTCCGGCACCGAAGCGACCATGAGCGCCATCCGTCTGGCGCGAGGTTTTACCGGACGCGACAAAATCATCAAATTCGAAGGCTGTTATCACGGACATGCCGACTGCCTGCTGGTGAAAGCCGGTTCCGGCGCGCTGACGCTGGGGCAGCCCAACTCGCCGGGCGTACCGGCGGATTTCGCGCGCCATACGCTGACCTGCACCTATAACGATCTGGCTTCCGTACGCGCCGCCTTTGAACAATATCCGCAGGACATCGCCACGGTTATCGTCGAACCCGTGGCCGGGAATATGAACTGCGTGCCGCCGCTGCCGGATTTCCTGCCGGGGCTGCGCGCGCTGTGCGACGAATTCGGCGCGCTGCTGATTATCGACGAAGTGATGACCGGTTTCCGCGTCGCGCTGGCCGGCGCGCAGGCGCACTACGGCGTCGTACCGGATTTGACCTGCCTGGGGAAAATCATCGGCGGCGGCATGCCGGTGGGCGCCTTTGGCGGCCGGCGCGACGTGATGCAGGCGCTGGCCCCCACCGGGCCGGTTTATCAGGCGGGAACCCTGTCCGGCAACCCGATAGCCATGGCGGCGGGTTTCGCCTGCCTGAGCGAAGTCGCCAAACCCGGCGTGCATCAAAAACTGACCGCACTGACGGAACAACTGGCGGCGGGGCTGTCCGCGGCGGCGCAGGCGGCGAATATTCCGCTGGTGGTCAATCAGGCCGGCGGGATGTTCGGGCTATTTTTCACCGATGCCGAGCGCGTCACCTGTTATCAGGAGGTGATGACCAGCGACGTAGAGCGCTTCAAGCGCTTCTTCCATCTGATGCTGGAGGAAGGGATCTACCTGGCGCCTTCCGCCTTTGAAGCCGGCTTTATGTCGCTGGCGCACAGCCCGCAGGATATTGAACGCACGATAGAAGCCGCGCATCGTTCTTTTGCGCGGCTGTAATCAAATGGCAGGCCCGGTTGTCCTCACTCCGTGGGGCTTTATCGGGCCTGCCGGCGCAGCAGATAAACGAAATACGGCGCGCCGATAAAGGTCGCCAGCAGCCCGGCCGGAATCTGGTTCGGGAACAGCAACATTCTCCCGCACCAGTCGGCCGACACCATCAGCCCCCCGCCAAGCAGCGCGGAAGCGCAGATCTGCGGCATGATACGGCTGAACCCCATCATACGCGCCAGATGCGGCGCCATCAGTCCCACAAAGCTCATCGGCCCGACGATTAACGTCGCCGCGGCGGTCAGTACCGAGGCCAATAACAGCACCAGCAGACGCACCGGGGTAACCGCCACCCCAAGCGAGCGGGCGGTGGCGGCGCCTAACGGCAAAATGCGTAGCCAGCGCTGACACAGCGGGACTATCAACAGCAGCGATACGGCGATAACCACGGATCGCACGGCATCCGGCCCTTCCACGTTATAGGTCGACCCGGACAGCCAGGTAAGCACGCTCGCCACCCGCGGATCGCCGCTGGCCAACAGCAACGTAATCACCGTGGCGAACACCATGCTCAGGGCGATACCGGCCAGCAGCATGCGCTGGGTGGAAAAGCCGCCGCGCCCGGCAATCATCACCATCGCCAGCAGCGCCGCCGCGGCGCCGGCGCTGCCGGCCGGGATCAGCCACGCAAAGGCGTCGCCGGGTACGAAAAACAGCAGAATGATGACGCCGAAGGAGGCGCCGGAGCTGATCCCCAGCACTTCCGGGCTGCCCATCGGGTTGCCGGTCAGTTTCTGTATCAGCGTGCCGGCCACCGCCAGCATCACCCCGGCGGCCAGTGCCGCCAGCACGCGCGGCCAGCGCCACGGCAATAGCTGCGTTAACTGATCGCCGCCGCTCCAGTGCCACCCCTGCGCGTTTTTTCCCAGCGTCAGCGCGATTAACGCCACGGCGATCAACAGCGCGCCGCCCGCCAGCATCCACCATCCCCACCGGCGTCGCTCCGTCTCCCGTATTCCGCCCGGCTCCATCATCGAAGGCTGTCCGCCGGTGCGCAAACGCGGCAACAGCCACAGCAGCAGCGGCGCGCCAATCACCGCCGTCGCCGCGCCGGTCGGCACTTCGCGCCATACGCCGCTCAGCCAGATGACGAGTTGATCGGTCACGCCCAGCAATAAAGCGCCGAGCAACGGGGCCAGCCAGAGTCGGTGCAGTAAACGCCTGGCGCCGAGCATTTTGGCCAGCAGCGGGGCAAAAAGGCCGATAAAACCGATAATGCCGGCCGCGTTGACCAATTGCGCGCTAAGAAAAATAGCCAGTCCGAGAGCGCCCAGCCGCGCCAGCGATATGCCCAGCCCCAGATTGCCGGCGACGGCGTCGTCCAGTCCCAGCAGGGTTAGCGGACGCAGCAGCAGCAACGCCAGGCAGAAACAGAGCAACAGACGCGGAAAGATAAAGCTCACGTTACTCCAGTCCTGCTGATTCAGCACCCCGCTGCTCCACAGGAACATATTCTGTAGCTGGTCATGATAAAACAGCGCCAGCAGTTGGTTGAGCGCGCCGCAGTAAAAGCTTACCACCAGCCCGGCCAGAATCAGCGTAACCGGCGACAGGCGTCTTCCCCAGGCGACGCCGAACACCAGCGCGCCAACCGCCAACGCGCCGATCATCGCCGCTATTTGCTGCATAAACACGCCGCCGGGCAGCGCCGCCAGCGTGACGGCCGTCACCCCCAACTGCGCTCCGGTGGCGATGCCCAACGTCGAGGATTCCGCCAGCGGATTGCGCAAAACCTGTTGAAACAGCACCCCGCTCAGCCCCAGCCCGGCGCCCACCAGCAGCGCCAGCGCCATACGCGGCAGCAGACTATAGTGAAACAGCAGTTGGCGAATATCCTCGGCGGAGGGTCGCCATAATCCCTGCCACCACTGCGCCGCGGGCAGTTGCCGCAACAAATTGTAACCGCCCAACAGCAGTAGCGCCGTCAGCAAAAAACCGATCGGCAACACGGGCGACAGCCGGTTTCTAGTTAACGTCACGCCGCGCCTCCAGAGCCTGTTCCAGCAGACGGCAGAAGCGCATGGCCGACAGCGTGGCGCCATACAGCCAGACCGGGGGTACCCGCTGCAAGCGGCGTTCACGCACGAACGACATCGCCTGCCACAGCGGGCTGTCCGCCAACTGCGCCATCACGGCGTCGTCGCCGTGACCGAAGCAGAGGGCGTGGGCGCCTTCAATCCCGGCCAGACGTTCAATGCCGACAATGGTGCTTCCCCAGAAACTGGTTTCGCCGCGCCAGGCGTTTTCTATCCCGACTTCATCCATTACTTCCTGAAACAGGCTGTTTTCGCCAATCACCACCGCGTGACGCAGATCCAGCAGGGTAAACAGCAGCAACGGACGACGGGTATAAGGCTGTAAACGCGTTTTTGCCTGCTGCATAAATTCGGCGAACTGGCGTAAATGCCGATGCGCCGCCTCGGGCATGCCCAGCGCCTCCGCCAGCTTCTCCAGCGAGGGCTTGGCCAACGCCAGCGGCTTGCCGCTTCCATCGTTAAAACCGAACCCCATGGACGGCGCGATACGGACGAGTTTCTCCGCCGACGGGCCGTAACCTTCGGAATGCAGGATCAGCGAGGGGCGCAGTTCGGCCAGCAGTTCCAGATTCGGTTCGGTACGAAAACCGACATCAATCACCCCCGGCGGCAGTTCGGGTTCCGCCACCCACAGGCGGTAATTATGGATATCCGCGACGCCCATCGGCGCAATCCCCAGCGCCATCAGCATTTCAACCTGCCGCCACTCCAGCGCCACGATGCGGCGGGGATCGGGATAGGCCGCGGCGCGGCCGGCGGCGGAATAAAGAAGCGGGGAGAGCGCCAGCGCGGTCAGCAGGCGGCGGCGCACAATATCGGCGCTACGGCCGGACGATAATGGATAAGACATAGTCAGCAAACGAAACTTACCGGCGCGCCGCCGCCGGGATGAGGCAATATTCCCATGGGGATCCCATAAATACTTTCCAGCACCGGACCTTGCATCAGCGCCAGAGGCTCGCCTTGCGCAATCATTTCGCCGCCGCGCAGCGCCACCAGATAATCGCAATAACGCGCCGCCATATTGATGTCGTGCAACACGGCGATCACCGTCAGCCCCCGTTGCCGGCTCATCCGCTGGATCAACGCCAGCACCTCGACCTGATGCGCGATATCCAGCGCCGACGTCGGCTCGTCCAACAGCAGACAACGGCTATCCTGCGCCACGGTCATCGCCAGCCAGGCCCGCTGCCGCTCGCCGCCGGACAGGCTATCCACCAGACGATTGGCGAAGGACTTCAACCCTACCAGCCTAATCGCCTCGTCGACCTTTTCCCGATCGGCGCCGCCGAAACGCCCCAGAGCGCCGTGCCACGGATAGCGCCCGATGGCGACCAGTTCGCGCACGGTCATGCCTTCCGCCGCGGGCAGTTGTTGCGGCAGGTAGGCCACCTGACGGGCAAAGGCTTTACTGTCCCAGCGGTCGAGGGAACGTTCGCCCAGCCACACCGAACCGCCGCTGGCCGGCTGGTGGCGGCCAAGAATTTTCAGCAATGTAGATTTACCGGAGCCGTTGTGTCCGATCAAACCGCAGACTTTCCCCACGGGAAAAGTCAGGGACAGCGGACGCAGCAGCATACGGTCGGCAATAGAAAAGCTGACATCGTCCAGCCTGAAGGTGGTATCGGGCAGTGCATGTTGGTTTTGCATAACGTTTTGGATTTCACCGCCGGCCTGAAATCAAGGCGGCTAATGGTTATCAAACTAAAGGACAATGATAATAATTATTATAAAGATTGCATAATAGGCGTAACGGAATGCGCTCCGCAAGGAATTTACACAGCCGGAAATCAAAGAAGAAGACGCCGAAACGTCAGAAACAAAGTGGAAAGCCCCCGGCGACGCGCTGTCTCTTATACACAAATGCGGGAGCGCTGACGGAAGTGGGTGTTACGCGGCGTAAAAAATTATGCTGAGGCGATAGCAGGCTTAGGATGAGCCGCATGGATGCGGCGAAAGCTTGCGCCACGTCTGGAACGTGTCGCAAGCGGTCCGTTAAGCCTGATACCGACGAAGGCACCGCACAGCGGCATAATTTAGCCGCAAGCCCGGGTTCATAGGGGGCTGGCGCTTGAGCCACCTATGTCGGGCGCGTGCTACGACGTAGCATGGAAATGGCGGCATTGTGGCGCACGAAACTGCCTCTGAGTCCGCATAAAAATGTGACTAAGAGACAGCGGCGACGCGGGGGCGGAAGCAAAAATTATTGCCCGAACATTTCCCTGATCCAGTCCGCCACGCCGTCGCCGTTTTGCTGCGCTGGCTGCGCCGGTTGCGTCGTCTGCGGCTGGCTGGCCTGACACAGCGCCTGCGGATTATCCGTCCAAATCGGTAAAGACCGCCCGGCGCTGCTGCCGTTACAGATAAAATTGCCGCTGGCATCCACCGTCATGGCCGCAATGCCTTCCGGCGGCGTCAGCATCAGCGGCAACGGCGTCTGATTTTCCAGGTAGCGGCGGTAGAGGGTCAATGCGCCGTTCGCGCCGGTCAGCTTCGCCGGCCCGTTGTTGTCGCGCCCCACCCAACTTATCGCCACTTCCTTACCGTCCACCCCGGCAAACCAGCTATCGCGCAGATCGTTGGTGGTGCCGGTTTTCGCCGCCAGATGATAATTCGGGAATTTGACCGCCAGCGAACGCGAAGTGCCGCGTTCCACCACCTGCTGCATGCCGTACAGCGTCAGGTAGGCCGCCTGGGCGGGAACCGCGCGCTCAGCCTGCGGGAAACTCTGGAACAATACCGTGCCGTCTTCGGCAATCACCGAACGTAAAGACGACAATGGCGCGCGATTTCCGCCGCCGGCGATGGTCTGGTATTCCTGCGCCACTTCCATCGGCGTCAGGCTGATCGCCCCCAGCAGCATCGAAGGCATCGGCGAGATCACGTTTTCAGGAATCCCCAGCCGTTTCAGCGTGGCGGTAACCTGATCCAGTCCCACCGCCATCCCCAGATTCACCGTCGGCACGTTAAGCGAGTTAGCCAGCGCATCGACCAGCATCACGCGTCCGCGGAACTGGCGATCGTAGTTTTTCGGCTGCCACAGCTGGCCGTTGGGCTGCTTGAGCGACAGCGGCTCATCCGCCAGCCAGGTATTCAGCCGATAGGTATCCGGCTGGCTGAGCGCCGTCAGATAAATCGGCGGTTTAGCCAGCGAACCGACCGGACGACGCGCCTGCAAGGCGCGGTTGAACCCGGCGTATTGCGTCTGCGATCCGCCGACCATCGCCCGGATCTCGCCGCTGAAACGATCGACGATCACCATGGCGGCTTCCAGATCGTTAACGCCGCGCGCGGCCCTTAATGCCGGAATCCCCTCTTCCACCGCTTTTTCCGCCGCATCCTGCGAGACCGGATCAAGGGTAGTGAACACCTTCACGCCGGACAGATCGCTGACCTTATCGCCCAGCTTTTGCTGTAATTCCTGCCGCACCAGTTGCATAAACGCCGGCTGAGGACTGATGACCCCGCCCCTGGGCTGTACGCCCAGCGGACGCGCGCTCAGCATGTTATACAGTTCGACGTCTATCACCTGCTGGTTCTGAAGCAGGCGCAATACCAGATTGCGGCGCTCCAGGGTGAGTTTAGGGTTGCGCCACGGATTATACAGCGACGCCCCTTTCACCATCCCCACCAGCAGCGCCTGCTGATCGAGACTGAGCTCATTCACCGGACGGCCGAAATAGTAAAGGCTGGCCAGCGGGAAACCGCGGATCTGATCGCCGCCGCTCTGACCGAGGTACACTTCGTTGAGATACAGTTCCAGAATGCGATCTTTGCTATAGCGATAATCCATGATCAGCGCCATATAGGCTTCGTTGGCTTTACGCCACAGGGATCGCTCATTGGTGAGAAACAGGTTTTTCACCAGCTGTTGCGTCAGCGTACTGCCGCCCTGGATCGCCCGTCCGGCGGTGATATTGGCTAAAAACGCGCGCCCGATCGAGAACAGGCTGATACCGTCGTGCTCGTAGAAATGGCGATCTTCGGTCGCCACCAGCGTATCCACCAACAGATCGGGGAAGCCGGAACGCGGCACGAACAGACGTTGCTCGCCATTCGGCGACTGCATCATGGTGATCAATTTCGGATCGAGGCGGAAGAAGCCGAAGTTACGCTGATTCTCCAGATTCTGGATCTGCGACAAACGCTCGTTGCTGAACGTCAGACGGGCGTGAATCTGCCCCTCTTTGCCATCGGGGAAATCAAAAGGACGGCGCAGCATTTCAATACTGTTGCCGCGTACGCTGAATTCCCCCGGGCGGGTAATACGGCTCACCTGACGATACTGCATCCCTTCCAGCAGACTGATCATCTCTTTCTGGTTATAGGGCATGCCGGGTTCAAGATTGAGCATCCGGCCGTACACCGCCGCCGGCAACTGCCATACCTTGCCCTCGATACGGGTGCGGATTTGGCTGTCGAGATACACGCCGTAAATGGCCAGCGTCACGGCAAAAATCAGAGCCAGTTTGATGAACAGTCCCAGCCAGCGACGTTTCTTACGCGGTTTGCCGGTCATGCTGTCCTCGTCATCATAGCCATTATCATCGTCATCAAAATCATCCTGATCATCTTCATAATCATCATCATAGTCGTCATTCCTGCGGCGCCGAACTGTTTGCCTGCGCGCAGGTTTACGTCCCGACGCTTTTCCCTTGCGTCCAATAGGTTCGCGATCATCCCCAGACATGCTTGTTGCTTCTCCGTCAGATTGTCACAGCCATCCGCTTTACGCTTAAGCCGCCTTACTCTGTTTCCCGCGCCTTTCTCAAGGAAGAGGAAACATCTGAAATTAATGATTCTGATACTTTTTGGTGCGTCGCGTCGGGAGCGCATTCGCCGGGTCGTCCGGCCAGACATGCTTGGGATAACGCCCCTTCATCTCTTTTTGCACCTCGCGATAAGCGCCTTGCCAGAAAGCGGCCAGATCGCGCGTAATCTGCAAAGGGCGTTGAGCCGGCGATAACAGCTCCAGCACCAGCGCGACGCGGCCTTCCGCCAGCAGCGGGCTTTGCCGCTCGCCGAACATTTCCTGCATCCGCACCGACAATACCGGCGGTTTGTCTTCATAGTAGGTAATCGCCAACCGGCTGCCGCCCGGCACGGTGTAATGGCTGGGCAACGCGCTATCCAGCCGTTGCCGCAACGGCCAGTCCAGCAAACGCATCAACGCCTCGACCAAATCGATTTGCCGCAATGCGCGCAGATCCCTCACGCCGGATAAAGACGGCTGTAGCCACTGTTCCAGCGTCGCCAGCAGGGTTTCGTCATCCACCGCCGGCCAATTCGCCTCGGGCAACCACTGTCGGGCGCACAACAGCCGGACGCGCAGCTGTTGCGACGCCGTATCCCAATTCAGCGCGGCAAGCCCTTGTTCCCGCAGCCAGGCCAGCAGCGCCAACTGCAACTCCTCATCGGAGGGCTTATTTAACGGCCGGGAACGCAACGTCAGGCATCCTATCCGACTGTGTTTGCCGGCGCGCAGCGTACCTTTTTCTTCGTCCCAACGCACCACATTATGTTCGCTAATCAAGCCGGGCAACTGTTGTTCCAGACGCGCGATATCCAGCGGCAGCGCCAGCAGGATGCGCGCATCCGCACTATGGTCGTTCTGTAATAAAGCCGGCGCCATCAGCCAGTCGGCGCCGGACAACGCTTCGTCCGGCGACATCATCGCGCCGGCGCCGTTCGCCAACTGGTAGCGGCCGTCCTGACCGCGCCGCCGGGCGATGCGATCGGCAAATCCCTGCGCCAGCAGCCAGGCGGCCCATCCCGCATCGATACGGCCCGCCGCCGCCGATAAACGGCGCGTAAGCTGTTGCGAACGCCGCAGCCAGTGCGGCAGCGGACGATGCAGCCAGTCCAGCAGATTCATCGACCCGCCGCGCGGCGGCTCTTCCAGTATCGCCGCCAGACAGCCCGCCGTCGCCAGCGCATCTTTCTCCCGGCGCGCCGCCGCAACCAACATCGTCGCCAGCCGCGGATCGCAGCCGAGAGCGGCGATTTTGCGGCCATCCGACGTCAGCTTGCCCTGCCCGTCGGTAGCGCCGAGTTGACGCAAAAGCTGACGCGCGGCCTGCAAGGCGGGAAGCGGCGGCGGATCCAGCCAGACTAACTGTTCGACATCCGTGCAGCCCCACTGCAACAGATCCAGCCAAAAACTGCTGAGATCGCTATTCAGTATTTCAGCATCGCTTTGCGCGGCGGCGCGTTCGGCCTGTTCTCGGGAACATAAGTGCCAGCAGATACCGGCGCTCAACCGGCCGGCGCGCCCGGCGCGCTGCACCATTGACGCCTGGCTGACGCGCTGCGTCACCAGACGGGTTAAACCGCTTTTGACGTCAAAATGCGTGGTGCGTTCCAGACCGCTGTCCACTACCAGGCGGATCCCTTCGATGGTCAGACTGGTTTCGGCGATATTGGTCGCCAGCACCACCTTGCGCCGTCCGTCCGCCGCCGGCAGGATGGCTTTCTGCTGCTCCGCCAGCGTCAGGGCGCCGTATAAAGGACACAGATCCACATCCGCCGCCACGCTATCGGCCAGCAAGGACTGTACCCGTTTGATTTCCGCCACGCCGGGCAAAAACAGCAACAGCGACCCGGACTGTTCGCTCAATAAGCGTCTTACCTGGCGGGCTACGCCCTCTTCCAGCCGTTCGTGGCTATTTAACGGATGATAGTGCCGTTCCACCGGATAACTGCGCCCTTCGGAAACCACCGTCGCCGCCTCAGGCAGCAGCGCCGTCAGCCGGGTATTGTCCAGCGTGGCGGACATGATCAACAGCTTTAAATCCTCACGCAGCCCCGCTTGTACATCCAATAATAGCGCCAGCGCCAGATCGGCCTGCAAACTGCGCTCATGAAATTCATCCAGAATCACCAGCGCCACGCCGTTCAGTTCGGCGTCCTGTTGCAGCATGCGCGTCAAAATGCCTTCGGTCACCACCTCCAGACGGGTGGCGGGGCCGACGCGGCTTTCACCACGCATCCGATAACCCACCGTCTGACCTGGCTCCTCGCCCAACTGCTGCGCCAGACGCCAGGCGACGCTTTTCGCCGCCAGACGACGCGGCTCCAGCATAATTATCTTGCCGTCCGACTCTCCCAAGCAAAACAGTTGCAACGGCAGCCAGGTTGATTTCCCCGCACCGGTCGGCGCATGCAATAAAACCTGAGGCGACACGCGCAGCGCTGTTATCACGTCATTCAGTACGGCACTGACGGGCGGTAAAATCACAGAAATCTCCGTAAAGGTTAACTTTCGACGGCGGGCATTGTAGCATCGGATGGAATCAGAACTTAAGAGAGCGACATGCACCCGACCCGACGCCTGTTTTTTGCCCTATCATTGCCGGAAAAAATCCAGCGGGAGATCGTGCGCTGGCGCGCCGACCATTTTTCGCCGGAGGCCGGTCGTCCGGTGGCGGCCGCCAATCTTCACCTGACGCTGGCTTTTCTTGGCGAAATCAGCGAACAAAAAGAACTGGCGCTGCGTACGCTGGCCGGGCGCATCAGCCAGCCTGAATTTACGGTCGACCTGAATGACGCCGGCCAATGGCCGCGCCCCGGCGTGGTATGGATGGGTTGCCGGCAGGCGTCCCGGGGGTTATTGCAACTGGCCGACCTATTGCGCTCGCAGGCGGCCCGCAATGGCTGCCATCAAAGCGCGCAACCGTTCCACCCGCATATCACGCTGTTACGCGGCGCGACCAGACCGGTCGCCCTGCCGCCCGCGGATTTCAACTGGTCGATCCCCATGCGCCGTTTCTCCCTGTATCAGTCGCTGTTTGAACATGGCAAAACGCGCTATCAGACCATCGCCAGCTGGCCGCTGACCAAACAAAAATAGGATACCGATGCAATACACGCCCCGCTTACAGCCGGCCCGGTTAATTCAACGCTACAAACGTTTTCTTGCCGACGTGGTGACGCCGGAAGGAAAAACCCTCACCCTTCATTGCGCCAATACCGGCGCGATGACCGGCTGCGCCACGCCCGGCGATACCGTCTGGTACTCCACCTCGGACAACCCCAAACGTAAATATCCGCACAGTTGGGAGTTGACCGAAACGCAGCGCAACGACTGGATTTGCGTCAACACGCTGCGCGCCAATACGTTATTGCACGAAGCCTTGCTGGACAATCGGGTGGCGCCGTTGGCGGGTTATACCGCTTGCAAGACCGAGGTGAAGTACGGCGCGGAAAACAGCCGCATCGACCTGCTGCTACAGGCGCCGGACAAGATTAACTGCTATATTGAGGTGAAATCCGTTACATTGCTGCAACAGGGACAGGGCTACTTCCCCGATGCAGTCACCCTCCGGGGGCAAAAACATCTGCGCGAACTGCAACAGGTCGTCGCCAACGGTGAGCGGGCGGTGCTATTTTTCGCGGTGTTGCATTCCGGCATCAAACAGGTTTCCCCCGCCCGTCATATTGACCCGCGTTATGCCGAATTATTCACCGCAGCGCGGCGACAGGGGGTTGAAGTTTTATGTTACGGCGCCACATTATCTCCCGATGGCATCAAGTTAGCCGATCCGTTGCCGTTATTGATATGAAAGATAAATAAAGTGGCCATGCAATAACACGCTAACACGTTGTTTATCATCCGATGATAATACGTTGTTCCTCACACTTTATCAGGCCGGTGTCAGGAACCATTGCCAACCTAATCTTCATCTGCTATTTATAGCGGCCTGTTTTTCCCCCTTGGGGGATCGATATACCCAGTAATTGGATTTGCAGTAAGCAAAACGAATGAATCTGACGCGCCGGCGAAAGTCGGTCAGTCAGGTAAATACGGGCCGCTGAACAATGCTGTAACTTCGAGTGAGAAGGGTATAGTGCGTGTCGTGTTATGTAGGAGAAGCAACATGCAAGAAGGGCAAAACCGTAAGACATCTTCTCTGAGCATTCTCGCAATTGCCGGAGTAGAGCCGTACCAGGAGAAGCCGGGCGAAGAGTATATGAACGACGCTCAGCTGGCTCATTTCAAGCGTATTCTTGAAGCATGGCGCAACCAACTCAGGGACGAAGTGGATCGTACTGTATCGCATATGCGCGATGAAGCAGCGAATTTTCCCGATCCGGTGGATCGTGCCGCTCAGGAAGAAGAGTTCAGCCTGGAGCTGCGCAACCGCGATCGTGAACGTAAGCTGATCAAGAAGATCGCCAAAACACTGCAAAAAATCGAAGACGAAGACTTCGGTTATTGCGAATCCTGTGGCGTAGAGATTGGCATTCGTCGTCTGGAAGCCCGTCCAACGGCTGATTTGTGTATTGACTGCAAAACGCTGGCAGAAATACGCGAAAAGCAGATGGCAGGATAATTATCCATCCTGACAGCCTACGCCTGCGGGCAAGGTCATCTGACCCAGGGGTAGGCTGTACGGGATTTACCCCGCTTAATTGATTGAAACTGCCGCCGTACTTTGATGTTCACCACGCAATAGCGGCGTCGTGCTTGTCTATATGTCCGAAACAGATCATTACATCGGTCGCTTTGCGCCTTCCCCGTCCGGCGATCTGCACTTTGGTTCACTGATTGCCGCGCTCGGCAGTTATCTGCAAGCTCGCGCCAAACAGGGGCGCTGGCTGGTGCGCATTGAAGATATCGATCCTCCGCGTGAAGTTCCCGGCGCCGCCGCACGAATACTCTCTCAGTTAGAACACTACGGCCTTTATTGGGACGGTGAAGTCACCTATCAGTCGCAGCGCCGCGCGCTTTATCAGGAGACGCTCCACTGGCTCGCCCAACAGGGATTAAGTTATTACTGCACCTGTTCCCGCAGCCGTATCCAGCAGTCCGGCGGCCGATATGACGGCCACTGCCGGGAACTCGCCCTGCCGGCGGAAGGCGCCGCTATCCGCATACGCCAGACTTCGCCGGTATTCAGCTTCCATGACGGCCTGAGCGGCGAGATTCACGCCGATGCCGCGCTTGCGGGCGAGGATTTTATTATTCATCGCCGAGATGGTCTGTTTGCCTATAATCTGGCCGTGGTGGTCGACGATCATGCGCAACAGGTTACGGAGATCGTGCGCGGCGCCGATCTGATTGAACCAACGGTACGGCAAATTTCGCTATACCGGCTGCTGGGATATCAGGAACCCGATTATATTCACCTGCCGCTGGTGCTGAATGCGGACGGCCACAAGCTCTCCAAACAGAATCACGCTCCGGCGCTGCCGGATAGCGATCCGCGTCCGGTATTAATCGCCGCCCTGGAATTTCTCCATCAGCCGTTGCCGGAAAGCTGGCAAGACCTGACGCTCACGGCATTGCTGGCCTGGTCCGTGGCCCATTGGTCGCTCTCTCCCATTCCCCGTCAGGGGGCAAAAACCGGTCCGCGATCACTTCAGCATTCTCAAATCGAGCCTGGTGAGCTATGATTAGCCGCTATTTTTTTGGTTGTGTTTTTAATTATTGATCACTATCGAGGTGTATTATCTTTACCCGAGTCGCTAATTTTTGCCGTAAAGTACTGAATCGTGAGCACGAAACGGTCAAAGCCGAGGAGCCGCGTCAACATCTGACCGTGATCCCTCGCGACCAACATAATATTTCACGCCGCGACATCAGCGATAATGCGCTGAAGGTACTTTACCGTCTGAGCAAAGCGGGCTACGAAGCTTATCTGGTCGGCGGCGGCGTGCGTGACCTGCTGTTGGGCAAAAAGCCTAAAGATTTTGATATCACCACCAGCGCAACCCCCGATCAGGTACGCAAGCTGTTCCGCAACTGTCGTTTGGTGGGCCGCCGTTTCCGTCTGGCTCACGTGATGTTCGGGCCGGAGGTGATCGAGGTCGCCACGTTCCGCGGACACCACGATCAGCATCAGGAGCAGAGCGAAGCGAAGAATTCCGCCCAGCAGGCCCAGAGCGGTATGCTGCTGCGCGACAATATTTTCGGCTCCATTGAAGAGGACGCGCAGCGCCGCGATTTCTCCATCAATAGCCTGTATTACAGCATTGCCGATTTCACCGTCCGGGACTACACCAACGGCCTGAACGATCTGCGTCAGGGCGTGATCCGCATGATCGGCGACCCGGAAACCCGCTATCGCGAAGATCCCGTACGCATGCTGCGCGCCGTTCGCTTCGCCGCCAAACTGGATATGACCATCAGCCCGGAAACGGCGGAGCCGATCCCTCGCCTCGCCTCGCTGCTGCACGATATCCCGGCGGCGCGGATGTTTGAGGAGTCGCTGAAGCTGCTACAGACGGGTTACGGTCATCCGACCTACAAAATGCTGTGTGAATACCAGCTTTTCCAACCGCTGTTCCCATTGATCAGTCGTAACTTTACCGAAGCCGGCGACACCACGCTGGAACGGATGATCGAACAGGTGCTGAAAAACACCGACCAACGTCTGCAAAACAATATGCGGGTCAATCCGGCGTTTCTGTTCTCCGCCATGCTGTGGTATCCGCTGATTGAACATGCGCAGAAACTGACCCAGGAAAGCGGTCTGGCTTATTTCGACGCCTTCTCGCTGGCGATGAATGACATTCTGGATGAACAATGTCGTTCGCTGGCGATCCCCAAACGCATTACGTCATTAGTCCGCGACATCTGGCAATTGCAACTTCGCCTGTCGCGGCGTCAGGGTAAACGCGCCTACAAACTGATGGAGCACCCTAAATTCCGGGCGGCCTACGATCTGCTTTGCCTGCGGGCTGAAATAGAAAAACATCAGGATCTTCTGCGTCTGGCTCAGTGGTGGGGAGAGTTCCAGGTCGCCGCGCCGCCGCGTCAGCAGACGATGTTGCACTCGCTGGATGACGGCCCGACGCCACACCGTCGCTCTCGCCCGCGGCGCTCGCGCAAACCGGCGGCCGCACACAGAGAAAAAGCCTGATGACGCGCGTTTATCTGGCGCTGGGCAGTAATCTCGCACAACCCTTACAACAGGCGCATGCGGCCCTGACGGCGCTGGATAACCTGCCGAAAACCCGTCTGGTCGGCTGCTCCTCTTTTTACCGCAGCCGGCCATTGGGCCCGCAGGATCAGCCCGATTACCTGAACGCCGTCGCGGCGCTGGAAACCGGTCTGGATGCCGAGCGACTGTTGGATCATACGCAAGCCATTGAGCAGGAACAGGGCCGGGTGCGTAAAGCGCATCGCTGGGGGCCGCGCACGCTGGATCTGGATATTTTGCTATTCGGCAACGACGTCATCCGCACGGCGCGGCTCACCGTCCCGCATTACGACATGAAAAATCGCGAGTTTATGCTCTATCCGCTGGCGGAGATCGCCCCTGAACTGGTTTTTCCCGACGGACAATCCCTTGCCCATCTTCTGACAAGCATCGATCGCAACGGCCTGACGCTGTGGCATAACGACGCCGACTGACCGCTGTTCGTCCAAGTGGGCGCTTGATCGCTATCGCTGCCCGCCTGCATCCATTAGAATGATCTCCCTCTATTCTTTGTCCTATTGATTGAATCAGGAAGGCTGTCATGAAACCGACGACCCTATCTCACTTGCGCCGATGGAAACAAGAGCAGCGGAAGTTCGCTTCAATTACGGCTTACGACGCCAGTTTCGCTCGTTTGTTTTTTGAACAAGGCATCCGTGTGATGCTGATTGGCGACTCGCTGGGAATGACATTGCAAGGGCATGATTCCACCCTGCCCGTCACCATCGACGACCTGGTTTACCACACGCACTGCGTGCGCCGCGGCGCGCCGCTGGCGCTGATTCTTTCCGATATGCCGTTTATGAGCTGCGCGACGCCGGAACAAGCCTGTAATCAGGCGGCCAAACTGATGCGCGCCGGCGCCAACATGGTGAAACTGGAAGGGGGCGCCTGGCTGGCCCCTACCGTGAGGATGCTGACGGATCGCGCGGTTCCGGTCTGCGGCCATTTGGGCCTGACGCCTCAATCCGTCAATATTTTCGGCGGTTATAAAGTTCAGGGTCGGGATGAAGCGGCGGCCAATCAACTGTTTGATGACGCCCTGGCCATAGAGCAGGCCGGCGCGCAGTTGCTGGTGCTGGAATGCGTGCCGGTCGCGCTGGCAAAACGCATTACGGAAGCCCTCGCCATTCCGGTCATCGGCATCGGCGCAGGCAACGTTACCGATGGACAAATTTTGGTCATGCATGACGCATTAGGCATCACAGGCGAGAAAACACCCAAATTCGCCAAGGATTTTTTAGCACAAAGCGGCGATATACGCGCAGCCGCGCGTCTTTATGTGCAGGAAGTTGAACAAGGCATTTATCCAGCCGAAGAGCACGCTTTCTATTAATATCGCTGCGTTCGTTAAGGAGTATAGACGTGTTGATTATTGAAACCCCTCTGTTGTTACGTCGTGAAATCCGCCGCTGGCGCCAGGATGGGAAACGCATCGCCCTGGTTCCCACGATGGGTAATTTGCACGACGGACACATGAGGTTGGTTGATGAGGCCAGAGAACGGGCCGACATCGTCGTCGTCAGTATTTTTGTCAATCCGATGCAGTTTGAACGACCGGATGATTTAGCCGGCTATCCACGCACCTTGCAGGAAGACTGCGAGAAGCTGACCCGCCGCGGCGTCGATCTGGTTTTCGCCCCCGCGCCGGAAGATATCTATCCGCACGGGCTGGAAGAACAAACCTTCGTCGAAGTCCCCGGCCTTTCCTATATGCTGGAAGGCGCCAGCCGTCCCGGTCATTTCCGCGGGGTCGCAACCATTGTGAGCAAGTTGTTTAATATGGTGCAACCCGATCTGGCCTGCTTTGGCGAGAAAGATTACCAGCAGTTGGCGCTTATTCGTCAGCTTGTGCGCGATATGGGTTATGACATCAGCATTATCGGCGTGCCGATTGTGCGCGCCAAAGACGGGCTGGCCCTCAGTTCGCGCAACGGCTATCTCAGCGCCGAGCAGCGCCGGATCGCGCCGCAATTAAATCAGATCATGGCGACCGTGGCGGCGCAACTGGCTGACGGCAATCGTCAGTTGGACGAGTTAATCGCGCAGGCTGAAGTGTCCCTGAGACAAGCCGGATTCACGCCGGACGAGCTATTCATTCGCGACGCCGAAACGCTGCTGCCGCTGACGGTAGACAGTTCCCGCGCGGTGGTATTAATGGCCGCCTGGTTGGGTAAAGCGCGATTAATTGATAACCAGCAGGTCGATTTGACTGTTTGAACCGAGGTGATAAACCATGATACGCACCATGTTGCAGGGTAAACTGCATCGGGTAAAAGTGACCCAGGCTGATTTGCACTATGAAGGATCCTGCGCCATCGATCAGGATTTCATGGATGCGGCCGGCATACTGGAATACGAAGCGATTGATATCTATAACGTCGATAACGGCCAACGCTTCTCAACCTACGCGATCGCCGGCGAGCGAGGCTCGCGGATTATTTCGGTCAACGGCGCCGCCGCTCGCTGCGCCTGCGTAGGCGACAAACTGATTATCTGTTCCTATGTGCAGATGTCCGACGAACAGGCGAGAGACCATCATCCCAAAGTGGCTTATTTCGCCGGCGACAACGAGCTACAGCGCCAGGCCAAAGCCATTCCGGTGCAGGTAGCCTGAAGAAAGGCGGCGACATGCCGCCTCAGGCTGTAAAAAGCCCTTCCGCTTCCAACCCCATTGCCTTCCCATTGCAGGAAGGCAATGGGCGTCGTTCTCCCCAACCATCGATGGATGGTTATTCCTCCCGACGGCTGCTGCCGATCTGCCAGATAAAGGTGGGCGGCGTGGCGCTGATCTCCCAGGCGCCGATATTGCGTAGTTTATAAATGACCGGATTATGCGACGCCACGGTGCGCGCATTGCGCCAGTGGCGATCCAGCGCCTTATCGGCGCGGGTATCGGAGGCGCCCAGCGCGTTAAACAGCTCCGTCGCCGCTTTGGGGATCAGCTCGGTGGCGATAGCCTGGGCTTTGGCCGCGTCGACTTCGGCGGCGATATTCGCCTCCAGCTCCAGCGCCTCGTCGCCGCTGAAGTGCGCCTCGTAGGCGCGCTGCAACGATGTCGCCGCCTGAAGAACCGAGGCTTCCACCGCGTAAGACCAGGCCGATATCTGCCCGACCACCTGCTGAACCTGCACGTCGTCCCTGACCAGATCGCCGTTGCCGTGGCTGTAGATACGCTTGCGCCGGCTGACGCCCTGCGCCGCATCGCGGGTCACCGCCCTGCCGATGCCCGCCTGCACCGCCAGCAGCACCTGCTGATAAAAGGCGGTCTGGTAGCGGAAGCGATCGGCGAAATCATACACATGCTCGGCCTGCACGTGCGCCTGCTTAAAGCGGGTGGTGCCGCTGCCGGTCAGGCGCTGGCCGAAACCGTCCCAGTCGTCGTCGCGCTGGACCGCCGCCTGCGCGGTGCTGACCAGCGCAATCACCGATCCGCCGTTGTCGGCGCGCTCGGCGTAGACGTCAATCCAGTCGGCAAACAGCGTGCCGGTGCTGTAAAACTTCTCGCCGTCCAACCGCCAGCCGTCGGCGGCGGGCGTTACCCGGGTGTTGACCTCCCCCAGCTTCACCGCGCCGATTTCGCTCCAGGCGCTGCCGACGGTCTCACCGGCGACGAAACGGCGCAGCCAGCGCTCGCGCTCCGGGCTGTCCGGCGCATTCAGACGATCCTCGACGAAGGCCAGATGTCCGCGCAGCGCCTGCGGCAGGTTGGGATCGGCCTCGGCCAGCTCAATCAGCAGTTGGAACAGCTGCGGCAGCGAGGCGCCGTCGCCCCCTTGCTCCTGGGGAATACGCACCGCGCCGAATCCGGCCTCCTTCAGCCAGCGCAGCGGCTCATCGGGCAGTTGGCGCGTACGCTCCCGCTCCAGCGCGCCCGCGGCGATGCGGGTAAATATCGGACGAAACCGGGCGGCCAGCCGGGCGTAATCGGCGCCGGTCGCAATCAGCGGATTTGCGCTCATGCTTCACTCCTTTCATCAGTTACATCGTCGATATCCTGTTTGGTCGGTTCATGACGCACCGCCAGCAGGAAAATAATCGGGATAATGGCGCTGAGCGATACCAGCCAGAACATATCGGTGCCGAAGCGCGCCTGCAAAATGGGCAACACGAACAGCGCCAGCGCGCTGCCTATTCCCGACAGCGAGCGGCTGAAGCCGACGCCGGTGGCGCGAATCGACGTAGGATAAGAGAGCGCCGGGTAGATCATCAGCTGCGCCCCCGGCCCGAAGCCTTCGGCAAACAGCCACAGCGCCAGCATGCTGACCGCCAGCACGATGCCGATGGTGGCCTGCGGCTGACCAATCAACGCCAGCGCAATCAGGGCGATGAATTGCAGCGCGAAACCGGCGATCGCCACGTGGCGCGACGGAAATTTCCACGCCAGCCGCATGCCGAGCAAACCGCCGGTAAAGGCGAACAGCGCGTTCAGCCCCAGCGACGCGGAGATGGTTTCAAATACCCCGGCGCCGAGGAACTGGGCCAGAATCGAAGGCAGGAAGAAGGCGATGGCGGTATATTCGAAGGCGATACACAGGTTCATCACACCCGCCACGATGGTGCGTTCCCGGTACGGTTTCTGAAACAGCACGCGGAAGCTGACCTTGGGCGGCTTGGGCTTCTCCTCCACCGGGCGATCCGGCTCCGCTTCATGGGCCTGGATGCCGTAGGACTCGCGCAGAATGCGCACCGCGCTTTTCAGGTCGCCCTGATTGGCCGCCCACAGCGGCGATTCATTCATGAATTTGCGCCGCACGGCGATAATCAGCAGCGCCGGCACCGCGCCGAACAGCAGCGAGGCGCGCCACAGCCAGTCCATATGCTCCGCGGGCAGCAGAAAATAGAGGCCGAAGATAATCAGAAAGCACATGGATGAGGCGGCGTACCACATCGGACACCAGGCGGCGAGACGCGCGGCCTTGTTGCCTTTGCCGCTGAATTTGGAAAACTCCGCCAGATAGGCCATCGCCACCGGCAGATCGATCCCGACGCCGATCCCCATCAGGAAACGCGCGCCGATCAACACCCAGACGTTCGGCGCCAGCCCCGCGGCGATCGCCGACACCACGAAGAACAGCATGTCGGCCATAAATACCGAGTAGCGCCCGTATTTATCGGTCAGCCAGCCGCCAATCAGGTTGCCGATAATGGTGCCGATCATGATAGACGAGGTGACCAGCCCGGTGACCACCGGCGTCAGCGAAAACTCTTTCACCACATCGTCAATACCGTAAGAGAGCGTGGTGAGGTCGTAGGCATCGAGAAATATTCCGCCCAGCGCCAAAAACACAATCATGCGCGCATAGCTGGTGCTATCGGTGCGGGTGTTAATCAGCCGCGCCACATCGCCGGCCGAGCGCACCGGCGCCGATAACGATGGATCGATTCCATCATCGATATTTAATGTACTCATAATTCCCTCTAGCTATCGTTTATTTATGCAGGTGACTCACTCGGCGGAAACCGGCACCAATACGCCTTGCACCAGCGGATCGTCGGTTTCCCTTAACCACTGCTGCACCCTTGCGTCGGCAAAGGCTTTTTGCAGTTTGATAATGTTTTCGTTATGTAAATAATCGGTGCCGATCACTAACTGCGAGGCGAAGGTTTTCGGCGCCGGCGGAAATAAAATGCCTTTCTCACGCGGCACTTTGCCGGCGTCGAATTGCGAAACATAACCAATGGCGGCGTCCACCGAATTCAACGCGCGCGGCATGGTGAGCAGATCCAGTTCCTTAAAGCTAAAGCGGCGCGGATTCTCCCTGATATCTTTTAATTTGGCGGTGCGCGGCTCGATCGCCGGATCGAGGCCGATCACATTCAGGCGCTGCAACAGCCACAGCGCCTGCCCCTGATTGGCGCCGTCGTTGGGGATGACGATTTCCGCGCCGTCCGGCAGGTCGTCGAAGGAGCGATAACGATCGGAATAGATGCCGAACGCCCACTGGAACACCGGCAGCGTGGGGGTCAGCTTGAATCCGTTGGCGTCCACCACCTGTTTCAGCCACCACTGATGCTGATAAATGGTGGCGGCGTATTTCCCCTCCGCCACCGCCCGGTTGGCCTGCACCGGGTCCTGCAAACCGCTGGCAATCAGCGTCAGGCCGTAGTCCGGCGCGATATGCTCGGCGACGAACTGGATCACCCGCTCCTCCCCGGCCATCGCCGGTTCGAAATGCACCTCCAGCGTGCTGCCGAAATTCACCGCCTGCGCCTTCTGCTGGGCGAAATACCCGACGCCGACGGCGATGGCCGCGACAACCGCCAGCGCCAGCCACCACGGCCAGCGTCGTTTTTTACGTAATGTGAAAGTCGTCTGATGGGTCATGATGAATGCGTTCCCTGTGGATGACGTAACGCGGCCACCAGGCGGTCGCCGATAAACTGAATCAATTGAATGGTGACGATCAGCACCACAATGGTGGCGATCATGATGTGATGATCGAAACGCTGATAGCCGTACACCACCGCCAGATAGCCGATGCCGCCCGCGCCGATGGTGCCGGCGATCGCCGAGTATTCGATCATCGAAATCAGATTGAGGGTGATGGCGGAGACCAGCGCCGGCAGCGCCTCGCTCAACTGGGCGCGGGTAATGATCTGCCAGTGGGAGCCGCCGGACACCAGCCCGACCGCGGTCACCTCCGGCGGCAGCTCATTCAGGGCGTTCTCCACCAGCCGGCCGAAGAACGGCACGCCGGCGACAATCATCGGGATCACCGCCGCCGGGATGCCGATGGTGGTGCCGGTCAGCCAGAAGGTAAAGGGTATAATCGCCGCCATCAGCACCAGAAACGGCAGCGAGCGCCCCATATTCACCAGCCAGCTTAATGTCCGATACGCCAGCGGACGGGGAAACAGACCGCGCGTCGAGGTGTTGAACAACACCACCCCGACCGCCCCGCCGACGGCGACCACAAACAGCATCACGATGCCGACCATCAGCCAGGTTTCGCCATAGGCCGGCAGCATCAGGTGATGAATCTGATCCCAGGGGGTATCCTGGCTGATAACCTTGCTTGCCGTTTGCGTCATACCGCCTCCCGCCATGCTTCAGACTCACCCGCCACCTGGGCGATAACCCCATAGTGGCTAAGCTGTTCCACCAGCGCCCCGGGCGCCAGCGGCGCGCCCTGAAAATGCACCGCCAATTGCAGCCGTCCCGCCAGTTGACCGCCCACGCGTTCGATATGACCGCCGAGCAGATCGATGCGCAACTGCCGCAGTTGGCTGATGTGGCTGATCCAGTCGGCGGCCACCGGCTGCCGGGCGGAATAGGTGACGTGCAGCAGCAGATCCCCCTGGGCGTCGACGGCCTCCAGCGGGAACAGTTGCCTTCCGAGCAGCGAATCCGGCGCGGCCAGTAAATCCCGCACCGCCCCTTGCTGCACGATCGCGCCGTCGCGCAGCTCCGCTACCGCATCGGCGGCATTGCGCACCGCCTCCATCTCATGGGTAATCAAAATAATCGACAGGCCGAATTCGTCGCGCAGCCGTTTCAGCAGCGTCAGAATGGCGCGCGTCGACGCCGGGTCGAGACCGGAAGTGGCTTCGTCGGCCAGCAGCACCGACGGGTTGAGCGCCAGCGCCCGGGCGATGCCGACGCGCTGGCGCTGGCCGCCGGAAAGCTGCGCCGGATAGCTCGCCGCCTTATCGCTCAGCCCGACGCTCTCCAGCAGATGGCCCACGCGCTGTTCGATTTCGGCCGGGATAACCCCCAGATACTCCAGCGGCAGCGCGACGTTTTGCCACGCGGTTTTGCGTTGCAGCAGCGCCGATGACTGAAATACCGTGCCGATGGCCCGCCGTTCGCGGCGCAACGCCTCGCCGGACAGGCGCGACAAATCCTGTCCGTTGACCTGAATGCTGCCGCTGCTCGGCCGCTCCAGCAGGCTGATGCATTTGGCCAGCGTCGATTTTCCGGCGCCGCTGGGGCCGACCACCGCGGTAATCGATCCGGCCGGCACCTGCAACGACACGCCTTTCAGCACCTCGACGCTCTCGCCGTTGCGCCCGCGATACTGTTTATGCAATTGCGAAATATCGATCATGGCTGCCGCTCTCCCACCGGTTGTTCCGTCGGGTTGAGCGCCGGCCCGCGCCGGTAGGCGGCCCCCGGATGCGGCGCGGCGAGACGCGGCCCCTGTCCGAACAGTTTTTCCCGCAGGGTGCCGGGCGCATAGTCGCGTTTGAATACCCCCCGGCGCTGTAGCTCGGGAACTAACAATTCCACCACGTCGCTGAAGGTCTCATGGGTGACCGCATAGGCCAGATTGAAGCCGTCGACGTCGGTCTCTTCCACCCAGGACTGCAACTCATCGGCCACCGTCGCCGCGCCGCCGACCAGCAGCGGGCCGAAGCCGCCGATCCCTACCCAATCCGCCAGCCCCTGCACCGTCCACTGGCGATGGGGATCGGCGGTGGAGAAGTTTTCCACCGCCGACTGGATGGCGTTAGTATGCAGATGCTTGAGCACCTGATCCGGCCGGTATTGCCCGAAATCGATGCCCGTCCAGCCGGAAAGCAGCGCCAGCGCGCCTTCATAGCTCACCCAGGACTTATATTCCCGCCATTTGTCCTGCGCTTCCTTGTCCGTCTCGCCGACAATCACGGTTTGCAAATTAAAAATTTTGATGTCGTAGGGATCGCGCCCGGCTTCGACGGCGCGGCGGCGAATATCCGCCACCGTCTTTTTCAGCAGCACGCGGGAGGGCGAGGCGACGAACACGCACTCGGCGTGCTGCGCGGCGAACTGTTTACCGCGGCTGGAGGCGCCGGCCTGATACAGCACCGGCGTCCGCTGCGGCGACGGTTCGCACAGATGAATGCCCGGCACCTGAAAGAAGTTGCCCTGATGGTTGATCGGATGAATTTTGCTCGGATCGCTGAAAATGCGCCGCTGGCGATCGCGCAGAACAGCCCCCTCTTCCCAACTGCCTTCCAGCAGTTTGTACACCACCTCCAGATACTCGTCGGCGTAGTCGTAGCGCGCATCGTGGTCGGTCTGGCTCTGCTGGCCGATATTGCGCGCGCCGCTTTCCAGATAGGAGGTGACGATATTCCAGCCGACCCGCCCTTTGGTCAGGTGGTCGAGGGTGGAGAGCCGGCGGGCGAAGGGATACGGATGCTCAAAAGAGAGCGAGGCGGTCAGCCCGAAGCCCAGATGCTCGGTGACCAGCGCCATCGGGGTGATCAGCGCCAGCGGATCGTTGACCGGCACCTGCGTCGCCTGGCGGATGGCCGCGTCGCCGTTGCCGTTCAGCACATCGTAAATCCCCAGCACGTCGGCGATAAACAGACCGTCGAACTTGCCCCGCTCCAGCAGGCGCGCCAGATCGGTCCAGTATTCCAGATCCTTGTACTGCCAGGAACGGTCGCGCGGGTGCGCCCACAGGCCGGGCGACTGATGACCGACGCAGTTCATATCAAAGGCGTTAAGCCGGATTTCACGTTGCGATGACATAGTTTTCTCCATAGCGATCCCGGACCGGTGCCCTGTCTTGGCCGGGTTATTGTTATCGGGTTAACTCAGTAGAGAAGATTCAGGATGGCGCGGGACATCGCTGCGCGTCGCCGGAAGTGACGGCGGCCAGCAGTTGATGGGCGATGGCCTCGGCGTGGTCGGCGACCTGCGGCAAACCGATCAGTTCGCCAAAACGCCCGCGTGCCGCGGGGCCGGCCACCAGCAGGCGCGGATTCGCCCGGCCGTGCCGGTCAATAACCCGACTGTGCTCATCGACCAGCAGCCCCAGCCCGAGCGGGTCGGCGCGCAGCTCGCCGCGTTGAGCCAGCGCCCGGAACAGCGGATTGCTCTCCAGCAGCGCGCCGTGGGCCGGGCCGGTGGTAACGACCAGCCGGTCGACATGCAGGGTTTCCGCGCCGCCGCCGCGTTTTCGCAGTTGCAGCGCGATGGCGTTATCGTCGCCCACCGACGCCTGTTGCAGCCGGGCGGCCAGCACCCGCAGGCTGCCCTGCGCGCGCTGTTGCGCCAACAGCGCGCTGACCTGCGGAGCGACGCGGTAACGGTGTACGTCCCAGTAGGCGCGCAGGTGGCGCAGGAAACGCCGCTGCTCGGCCTGCGGCCACTGCTGCCATAGCTGTTGCCCGTTGACGCGAATCTCATCCAGCACCTTTTGCCAGGGCTGCCGCTGGAGGGCGGCGCGCTGAACTTCCTGGCGGATGAGCCTCAGCAGCGCGCGCGGCGTGGCGGCCTGCGCCGGCGATATCTCCAGCGTCCAGTCGGGAAAGTCGCCGCCGACGTTGGGGCGGGACAGCAGGCCGCGGCGGGAAAACGCCACGATGGCGCCGCGATGACCCCGCCGTTGCAACGACGCCACCACGTCGGCCATGGTTAAACCGCTGCCGATAATCGCCACCCGATCGTTCTCCGCCACCGCATCCAGCGCGTCGTGACGCCAGGGGTCGGCGATCAATCCGGGATGACGTACCTGCGCCAGCGGACTCGGCAGCGACGGCTGCGGATGACTGACGGCCAGCGCCACGCCATCGGCCTTCAGCCTGACGCCCTGTTCCGTGACGATAAATCCGTCCCGCCAGTCAACGGCGCGGTCTTGCAGATGACGCAAATTCCCGCCCGCCGCCTGGGCGAATTTCTCCGCCATGTAGCGGCCGAACACGCCGCGCCGCGGGTAGATTTTACCGTCCCGCCAGAGGGCGTCGGGGTCGTCGCGCAGGCCGCCGGTTTCCTCGAACCAGCGCTCGAAACTGTCTTGCTCGGCGCGCGACAGCCACATCCTTTCCACCGGCACGTTGATACGGTGCGCCGCGTCGGCGCTGGAATAGGCCACGCCCTGCCCCACCTGCGCGCGCGGCTCCACCACGGTTATCTCCAGCTCCGGCCGGGCGGCGCGCGCCAGATGAATCGCCACCGCCGTACCGGTATAGCCGCCGCCGACAATCACTATCCGCCGTTTAGTCATGCGCTCTTCCCTCTCCATGACGCCGGCGCTCAACGCGCGCCGGCCTGTTTGTTAACCGGCCGTTTATCGCCGCCGATGGTTTCGCCGAACGGCCCGGTATTCACCTGACGCGCCTGACGCTCCGCCGCTTCGGAGACCGGCAGCAGCGGCATCACCAGTTCGGCAAAGCGGTGCGCTTCCTCCAGGTGCGGATAGCCGGAAAAAATAAAGTTCTCGATACCCAGCGCCTGATATTCGCGGATACGTTCGGCCACCTGCTGCGGATTGCCCACCAGCGCGGTGCCGGCGCCGCCGCGCACCAGTCCCACCCCGGCCCAGAGATTGGGGCCGATGCGCAGACTGTCGCGCGAACCGCCGTGCAGAGCGCTCATGCGCTGTTGTCCGGTGGAGTCCATGCGGGCGAAGATTTTCTGCGCGCTGGCGATGGTCTCCTCGTCAAGATGGGCGATCAGCCGGTCCGCCGCCGCCCAGGCTTCCTCCTCGGTTTCACGCACGATCACATGCAGACGGATGCCGTAGCTTAGCGTGCGTCCCGCTGCGGCCGCCCGCCGGCGTACCCGCGCCAGTTTCTCCGCCACCTGCTCGACCGGCTCTCCCCAGGTGAGGTAGCTGTCGATCTGATTGGCGGCGACGTCGATCGCTTCCGGGGAAGATCCGCCGAAATAGAGCGGCGGGCCGTTCTCCTGCACCGGCGGAAACAGAATCTCCGCCCCCTCGACGCGGATATGTTTGCCGGTGAAGTCGACCTTCTCCCCTTTGAGCAAGCGTGAATAGACGGTGAGGAACTCCTGCGTCACCTCATAGCGTTCGGCGTGACTGAGAAAAATGCCGTCGCCGCGGTTTTCCACCGGATCGCCGCCGGTCACCACGTTAATCAGCAGGCGGCCCGCGGATAAGCGATCCAGCGTGGCGGCCATACGCGCCGCCAGCGACGGCGGCTGCAATCCCGGACGCACCGCCACCAGATAACGCAGGCGACGGGTAATCGGCGCCAGCGCCGAAGCGATCAGCCACGAATCCTCGCAGCTTTTGCCGGTCGGGATCAGCACGCCGTAATAGCCGAGGTTGTCGGCGGCCAGCGCCACCTGTTGCAGATAGGGCAGATCCACCGCGCGTCCGCCTTCCGTGGTTCCCAGATAGCGGCCGTCGCCGTGGGTGGGCAAAAACCAAAAAACGTTGATAGCTTGTTGCTGCGCCTGGCTCATTATGCATTTCCTATATAACAATATGTCTTATATGTAGATAGAAAAACCGCCTTTCGTTATAAACGATGTCAGCACAATGCATGCCAAGATTAAAAACGAATAAAAAATATAAAAATCAATAAATTAAAAAAATCACCGTCATGCCGTTGCTGTTGCATATGCAACAGCGCCTTGACCCTCACTGCTGCAAAAGCAGCATTTTGCCTCTTTAGGGCTCTCGCCCTTTACCGGCGACTCGGATAGGATTTTCACACCGCCGTAACCACGGAGCTACTTATGCATAACCGACGCCCCTTCTCTTCGGACAAACCAGTGCTGATCGATCCCGCTTCCATCGCGTTTCAGAACGTACTGGATCAACTGGCGCCCACCGATGCCACCGTGCTGATCATTGGTGAAACCGGCACCGGGAAAGAGGTGGTCGCCCGCTATTTGCACCATAACAGTCCGCGCCGCCAGCAGCCTTTTCTGGCCGTCAACTGCGGCGCGCTGAATGAAAGCCTGGCCGAAGCGGAACTGTTCGGCCATCAGAAAGGCGCGTTCACCGGCGCGACCGAAACCCATCAGGGATGGTTCGAAGCCGCCGAGGGCGGCACCTTACTGCTGGATGAAATCGGCGAACTTAGCCTGTCGCTTCAGGTGAAATTGCTGCGGGTGTTGCAGGAGAGGGAGATCACCCGCGTCGGTTCGCGTCGGCCCATCAAGGTCAACGTGCGGGTGATTGCCGCCACCCATGTGGATTTGGCGCACGCCATCCGCGAAAAACGCTTCCGCGAAGATCTCTACTATCGGCTTAACGTCGCGGCCGTCACCCTGCCGCCGCTGCGCCAGCGCCGGGAGGACATTCCGCTGCTGGCGGAACATTTCCTCACGCTGTACGCCCATCGGCTGGGGCGGCCGCTGCTTCAGCTCTCCGCGGAGGCGCATCAACTGCTGATGGATTACCCGTGGCCGGGAAATATCCGCGAGTTGGAAAATACCCTGCACAATGCGGTGCTGCTGAGCAAAGAATCGGTGATCACGCCCCGGCAACTGCGCCTGACCAGCACCACGGAAATCCCCGCCGCGACGGAGACGGAAGAACTGGACCGCTTTATCCGCCAGCACCTACAGAGCGACGCCGGACAGATTTTTCAGCGGGTGACCCAATCGCTGGTGCGCAATGCTTTCGACATCTGCAACGGCAACCAGATACAGACCGCGGCCATGCTGGGGATCAGCCGCAATACCCTGCGTACCCATCTGGCGCATCAGGGGCTGGTCAAGCCGCGGCGGCGTTCGGCATCCGGCGTGAACTGGCCGCGGCGCTGCGCCGCAGGGCCATCGCTCGATCGGGAGCTGCGCATCGGCTATCAGAAATTCGGCAATCTGGGGGTGCTTAAGGCGCGGCAAAGTCTGGAGTCGCTGTTCGCCGGTCAGGGCATCAATGTGTCGTGGAGCGAATTCCCGGCGGGGCCGCAGTTGCTGCATGCCTTGCACAGCGACGAGATCGATTTCGGCACCACCGGCGAAGTACCGCCGATTTTCGCCCAGTCCCAGGGTTGCCCGCTGGTGTATGTCGCCTACGAGCCGCCGGCGCCGCAGAGCGTGGCCTTGCTGGTGGCCCGGGACAGCCCCATCGCCAGCGTCGCCGAACTGCGCGGCAAGCGCATCGCCGTCAACAAAGGCTCCAACGTGCATTACCTGTTGCTGCAACTGCTCGATGAACACGCGCTGACCTTGCAGGACGTGCGTATTATCTACGCCCCGCCGAAATATCCGTTGGCGCCCAGCGACTATCAGGCGGTGGACGCCTGGCTGTTATGGGATCCGCTGCTGAGCGACGCCGAGCGCAACGGCGATCTGCGGGTGCTGGCGGACGGCCGCCAGCGGGTGCAGAACCAGCAGTTCTATCTGGCCCAGCGCCAGTTTTCCGAACGATCCGAGGATATCCTGCAACAATTGTTCGCGGCATTGCAGAAAACCGGCAATTACATCGACAACCAGCGAGCGGAAGCCACCGCCCTGCTTGCGGCCGAGCTGGGCCTGCCGCGCGCCACGCTGGAACTGGCCCTGTCGCGCCGCAGCAATAAGCCGCGCTTTATGAATACCCACGTTATTCGCGAGCAGCAAATCATCGCCGATCGTTTTTTCGCCCTGGGATTGCTGCCGCGCGCCATCAATATTCGCGACGCCATTTGGCGCACCGGTTCGCCGTCGCCGCCGGCGCCGCTATATGCGGAACATAGCGCCGGGCGATATTAAGCGCCGCCGGGCGCGTGCTACGACGTAGCATGGAAATGGCGGCATTGTGGCGCACGAAATATTCACCAATGTGACATATTCCAATTTATGGGGAACACTCAGGCACGGGCGACGTTCTTATCCGCTATTTGCGGATTACGAATATCAACAGCCGGAAATCATATTTCTCCTGTTATCACGCGGGTATAGATTAGTTAACCATCTGTAAACCACGTTAATGAGTAGAGAGCGGCTTACGGCCGTTCTTCGACATGATGTCATCTTTAGGAGATAGAATGAACGTTATCACCCTGGCCGGCAGTCCGCGTATTCCTTCCCGCTCAAGCGCGCTGCTGACGTTTTCCCAACGCTGGCTTGAAGAAAAGGGTATTAACGTGATTCCCTGGAATTTGTTTAATTTTAATCCGGAAGATCTGCTGTACGCCAAATTCGACAGCCCCGGACTGAAGGTTTTTATCGACCAGTTGGCCGCCGCCGACGGGGTGATTATCAGCACGCCGGTGTACAAAGCCTCCTTTACCGGGGCGCTGAAAACCCTGCTTGATCTGCTGCCGGAGCGGGCGTTTGAAAATAAGGTGATTTTGCCGCTGGCCAGCGGCGGCTCGTCCAACCATATGCTGGCGCTGGATTACGCCCTGAAACCGGTGCTGAATGCGCTGAAGGCGCAGGAGATCCTGCATGGCGTCTTCGCCGAGGACAGTCAGATTACCCACTACGATCGCACGCCGGTATTGAGCGCGGCGCTGGAAACCCGCCTGGCCGCCTCGCTCAGCGACTTTGCCCGCGCGCTGGAGCGGCAAACCCACTATCGCGCGCCGGCGTTTTCATAAACGATCCGCCGGGCGGCATGGTAAATCCATCCCCCCGGCGGATTGGCGGAACTCAGCTACGCAAGCCGCGGCCGTTCTCAATCAGCCACCATGCCAGCAGGTAAAACGCCGCGATAAAGGCGATCAATACCGACATGGTGAACGCCAGCGGCACATCCTGAATGCCGAGGAAACCATAGCGAAAGCCGCTGATCATATACACAATGGGATTCAGCTTCGATACCGACTGCCAGAACGGCGGCAACAGCGCCAGCGAATAAAATACGCCGCCCAGATAGGTTAGCGGCGTCAGCACAAAGGTGGGGATTAAGCTGATGTCATCAAAGCTTTTGGCAAACACCGCGTTCAACAACCCCGCCAGCGAGAACAACACCGCCGTCAGCAACAGCGTCACTACGATAATCCACCAGGCATGAACATGCAGGGGGACGAAAAACAACGATACCGCCGTGACCAGCACCCCGACGCAAATCCCGCGCGCGACGCCGCCCCCGACATAACCGGCGATCACCACGTGCGTCGGCACCGGCGCCACCAGCAGTTCTTCAATATTGCGCTGAAATTTCGCGCTAAAAAAGGACGACGCCACGTTGGCATACGCATTGGTGATCACCGACATCATAATCAGTCCGGGGACGATAAACTGCATATAATCAAAACCGTGCATATCGCCAATGCGTGAACCGATTAGATTGCCGAAGATGATGAAATACAACGTCATGGTGATAACCGGCGGGACCAGCGTCTGTATCCAGATACGGCCGAAACGATGCACCTCTTTAATCCACAGGCTCTGCAACGCCACCCAATACAAACGCATCATGCTTTTTCTCCATTACCATTAACCAGAGCGACGAACAGCTCTTCCAACCGGTTGGCCTTGTTGCGCATACTCAACACCTGAATGCCCTGCGCGCTGAGCTGGCTGAATACGCCGTTCAACCCCTGTTCGCGCATCACTTCGACCTCCAGCGTGGAGGTATCCAGCAAACGATGCTTATACCCGTCAAGTTTCGGCAGCGGGCTCTTGAGCGCCAGATCGAAAATAAAGGTTTCTGATTTAAGTTTGGAAAGCAGGTGCTTCATGGAGGTATTTTCCACCAGTTCGCCATTCTGGATAATGCCGATGTTGCGGCATAGCATCTCTGCTTCTTCCAGATAGTGGGTGGTCAGAATAATCGTGGTTCCCTGCGCGTTGAGCTCTTTCAGAAATCCCCACATGGAGCGGCGCAGTTCGATATCCACCCCGGCGGTGGGTTCATCGAGAATCAGTAATTTCGGCTCATGCATCAGCGCGCGCGCAATCATCAAACGCCGCTTCATACCGCCGGACAACATACGCGCGCGTTCGTCGCGTTTTCCCCATAAATCCAGCTGTTTCAGGTATTTTTCCGCCCGTTGCAGCGCGTCCTGACGCTTGACGCCGTAATATCCCGCCTGATTGACCACGATCTGCAAGACGGTTTCAAACGGATTAAAGTTAAATTCTTGCGGCACCAGCCCCAATTGACGCTTCGCGTTAACCACATCCTGCTCAAGATCGTAACCAAACACCCTGACCTTGCCGGCGGTTTTATTGACGAGGGAGCTGATAATGCCGATGGTGGTGGACTTCCCTGCGCCGTTCGGTCCCAACAGCGCGTAGAAATCGCCCGCCTCGACGCGAAGATCGATGCCGCGCAGCGCCCTGACGCCTCCTGAATAGGTTTTGGTTAACTGCGACAGTTCCAATGCATATGTCATAAAAAATGCGTTGCCTTATTATCAGTAAGTTCTACAGTTTCAATTCTTCAACTATCGTTTTTCAAACGGCGATTGTTGTCCTATATTACCTCTCTGCTATTTGTTTGTTACAGGTCATTTACTTTCATGAAAGAAATCGAAACGCTCATCGCCAATAACCAACGCTGGTCGACAACGATGGTGGAAGAAGACCCCGGTTATTTTGAACGACTGTCGCTGGCGCAACGCCCCCGTTTTTTGTGGATCGGCTGTTCGGACAGCCGGGTGCCGGCAGAAAGTCTGACCAGTCTGGAGCCGGGCGAATTATTTGTGCATCGCAACGTCGCCAATCTGGTGATCCATACCGATCTGAATTGTCTTTCCGTGGTGCAGTACGCCGTTGAAGTTCTGGAAGTCGAACATATCATCATCTGCGGCCACTACGGCTGCGGCGGCGTACAAGCTGCGGTGGAAAACCCGGAATTGGGCTTAATCAATAACTGGCTGCTGCACATCCGTGATTTGTGGTACAAGCATAGCTCGCTGCTGGGAGAATTACCCCCGGAACAGCGGTTGAATACGCTGTGTGAAATCAACGTGATCGAGCAGGTTTACAACCTCGGTCATTCTACCGTGATGCAGTCGGCCTGGAAACGCGGCCAGAAGGTGACAATCCATGGATGGGTTTATGGTATTCAGGACGGACGACTGCGCGATCTGGAAATCAGCGCCACCAGTCGGGAAACGCTGGAACAACGCTATCGTCGCGCGATGTCCTCTCTCTCCTGAGCGCTAATGACGCCCGGCGCCGGGCGTCATTAAGTCCATTTATTCCTGCGGAATAACCTTGCCGACATAAGGCAAGTGACGGTAGTGCTGCGCGTAGTCAATTCCGTAGCCGACGACGAACTCATCCGGGATCGCAAATCCGACCCATTCGACCTGCACATCCACTTCCCGACGTTGCGGCTTGTCCAGCAGGGTGCAGATGGCCAGCGATTTCGGTGAACGCAGTTGCAGGATTTCCCGCACTTTGCTCAGCGTATTACCGGAATCGATAATATCTTCGACGATCAGAACATCCTTACCGCGGATATCCTCATCCAGATCTTTCAGGATCTTCACGTCGCGGGTGGTGCTCATACCGCTGCCGTAGCTGGAGGCCGTCATGAAATCGACTTCGTGTGAAACATCGATCGCCCGGCACAAATCGGCCATAAAAATGAATGAGCCTCGCAATAAACCGACCAACACCATATCGCTGCCGCTGTCACGATAGTGTTCGCTGATTTCCCGGCCCAATTCGGTAACGCGCGTCCTGACTTCCTGTTCGGAAATCATGACTTCTACGGTATGTTTCATCATACTCATAACTCTTTGAATAAAGGTATTCAGCACCATCAATAGGGTTCAGGATTTGATTATTGACGATGCGCCAGTGCAGACGGATAGCGCCTAAGGGCGCGAAGTATACCAGAAAGCAGGGGCCAGCCCCATCCCCCATCTTTACCGACAGGAATTATCATGAGCCAACAAGAAACAGAGATTGATTACAAAGTAAACGTTCCGGTTTCCAGCCGGCAATTTATCGAACTGCTGACCAAAACCTCTTTGGGCGCGCGTCGTCCGCTGTCCGATAGCGAGACCATCGAAGGCATGCTGGAGAACGCCAGTCTGCTGGTTTCCGCCTGGCAGGGCGAGACGCTGGTCGCCGTTGCCCGTAGCGTTACCGATTTCCATTTCTGCTGTTATTTGTCCGATCTGGCGGTATCGGAAGCGCTGCAACATCGGGGAATAGGGAAAAAACTGATTCAGGTCACGGCGCAGCAACTGTCTCCGAAGTGCAAAATCATTCTGCTCGCCGCGCCGCAAGCGGTGGATTACTACCCCAGGCTGGGCTTTACCCGACATGATAGCGCCTGGGTCATCCCGGTGAAGGCGCTGTGATGCGCCCTGTCGGCATATCGATTATGCGACCGCCGGCCCAGTGGGTTTTCCGCTACTGAAGCCGGTAATGCTCATAATTGTTAACGAATATACAAGATTGCGTTATCGCAGAATAAATCTGCGTAAAGCGCATTGCAGCGTCGCCTGATTGCGTTTCTTATAGCTGACGAAAGACCCAATTATCGGAGGTTGTATGAAAAAACTGACCACGTTATCCGGCGTCGCCGCGCTGATGCTGGCGCTGTCCGGAGCCTCGGCCTGGGCCGCGCCTGACGCGGGCAAACCTGACGGCGCGAATCCGCAGAGCGTAACCCCCCGGCAACCGGCGCCGCTGGCGCAGTTTCCCCATGCCGGGCCGGGCTTACCGCCGCCGCCGGCGCCGCTGTATGAGGCGTCTCTTCAGACGCGTCATCCCGACGAAGCGTTGAATAAGCTGGTCGCCAATGCGCCGAAGGGGGCGGATAAAAACTACGAAGTCAGAGTCATGGTAAGAGAGCTGCCGCCCGAGCCCCCTATCGCGCCGGAGCAGGCTGCCAATAAATAATTTTCACCCGTTTGCGGAACAGACAAGATTGAAATCCGTTGAAACAAGAGCGATACGGAGTACGGTATGAAAAAATCACTGACGATGCTTGTGGCATTAAGTCTGCTACTGCCGGTGAGTACGATGGCGCACCCCGGCCCCGGCGGCCCCGGTGGTCCTGGCGGCGGATTCGGCGGGCCGGGGCCAGGCGGTTGGGGGCCGGCTCCCGGCGCGGCCTTCGACAGATTGCCTTCCGGCGTGGAAACCGTGCTTATCGCCGGACTAACCTATTATGTGCTGAACGGCATTTTCTACCAGCGCCAGCACGACCAGTACGTGGTTGTTGAAGCGCCTCCCGGCGACGCCGTCGCGACGACCCGCAACGGCATCACCGTGCTGGACATAAACGGCGAACGTTTCTATGTCAAAGACGGGAGCTACTACAAACGGAATATCAACGGCGAATATATTGAGGTTCCCAAACCCGCCGGATTATAAAGACAAGCATGTGGCTATGAGCCGGGAAACAGAATAGGTTGTTCGCTCTTTATGCTCAGCCTGACCCGTTGCCCCGGCTCGAACCCGATGCGGCTTTGCACCTGTATAACCTGTTCATCCAGCCTGATGCGATAGTGGTTGGACGACCCCATGAAGATGCGATCTTCAATCTCCGCCGCGCCGTCGGGATCCAGCGCCAAGGCGATATCATGCGGCCGAATCAGCCAATCACAGCGAGAATCGATGGCTTGCCCATGCGCATGCGGGGCGGTGTGATCGCCAAAAAGACTGTGCCACTGATGATCGCTCAGAATCGTGACCGGCAGGTAGTTGCTGCTGCCCAGGTAATCCGCCACAAAACGGCTGTTCGGCCGCTGATATAAGGTTGCCGGATAGCCTTCCTGCACAATGCCGCCGTTATCCATCACCGCCAGCCTATCGGCAAACGCGAACGCCTCATCCTTATCGTGGGTCGCCAATATCGTCATGACCGGCAGTTGTTTGAGTATCAGGCGCAGTTCAGCAATCAGATGATAACGGGCCGGACTATCAATATGGGAAAACGGTTCGTCCAACAACAGGATCTTCGGCTTACAGGCTAATGCCCTGGCAATCGCCGTCCGTTGTTGCTGTTCGCCGGTCAGTTCATGCGGATAACGCGCTTCCAATCCTGCCAGCTTGAGCAACGCGATCATCTCGGCAACCGCCGTTGCGATAACCTCCTGCGGCTGGCCGTACAAGCCAAAAGCGATATTTTCCGCCGCCGTCAAATGAGGGAACAAAGCCGCGTCCTGAAAGATCATCCCCGCCTGACGCCGCTCAGGCGGCGCCAGCGTCTGCCCGTCGCTGATGATCTGTTCCGACAGCGCTATCCTTCCTTCGGCGAGGGGAATCAATCCGGCCACGGCTTTTAACAACGTGGTTTTGCCGCTGCCGCCGGCGCCCAGGAGACAGACAATCTCCTGTTCGCGCAGCGACAGGGAAACCGTGTTCAGCCCCTCATGTTGCGGGTCGCGACAGGTCACATGCTCAATGGTCAATATAGCGGGCGAGTCGATCATCTTTTATTTTCCAATACGGCATTCAGCCAAATCACAGGAACCAGCCCGACCAGCACCAGCATCAATGCGGGCAACGCCGCCTGCTCCAACTGCTCGTCAACGACGAAGGTAAACACATAGGTCGCCAGCGTGTCGAAATGCAATGGGCGCAGCAGCAAGGAGGCGTTCAGCTCTTGCATACTTTCAATAAACACCAGCAACGTACCCGTCAGTACGCTCCGCCGCAGCAAAGGCCAGTGTACGCGCTTAAACATCCGTCCCGGCGTACCTTGCAGCATCCGGCTCGCCATATCCAGCGAGCCGGGAATTTTCGCCATGCCGCCATCAATACTGACGATCATCATGGCGCAGAAACGCACGCTGTAGGCGAAGACCAACGCCACGATCGAGCCGGACAACAACAGACCGGGCAACGGCAGCGATAGCATGCCGGCCAGCGCATTCACGCCGCGATCGAACGCGGCAAGCGGAATCAATAACCCGATCGCCAACGCCGTGCCGGGTACCGCATACCCGAGACCGGCAAGACCCAGCATCGTCTCCGTTGAAGGCCGACCGCCGAGACGCGAATAAAACACCAGCAGCAGCGAGACCAGCAGCGTTATGCCGGCGGCCAGCGCGGAGAGCAGCACGCTATTCAACGCATAATGAAAAAAAACCGCGCTCCAGGCGTGCGTAAAATAGCGAAAGCTCCAATTGATCAACATCATACAGGGGATACCGGCCGCCAACAGAATAAGTCCCCAGCAGTATCCCTGCGCCAGTATCTTCTTTATGCCGGACAAGGCCGGGACGTTGTCCCGCGCCTGCCCCGGATTTTTTTGATAAAGCATCTGGCGGCGTCGACTGTAAAACGCGGCCGTCACGATCAAAAAGACCAACGGCAACATGATGGCGGAAATCCGCATGGCCGTCCCCCGATCGCCATTCCCCAACCAGGCGTCGTAGACCGCAGTGGTCAACGTGGCCGGCGCCAGGTAAGAAACGGCGCCGAAATCCCCCAGCGCTTCCGCCGCCGCCAGCAATGCGCCGACGGCGACCGCCGGCCAGATGAGCGGCAAGGTGACGCGCCGCAAGATGCCGTCGGGTGAGTGATTCAGCAGGCGGGCAGAGTGCGTCAATGCGGCCGGCAGTTCCAGCAGCGCTTTACGCGCCAGCAGATACACGTACGGATAGAGCGTCAGCGCCAGAATCATGCAGGCGCCGCCGGACGAACGAATGGGCGGAAACCAGTCATCGACGGCGCTATGCGGGGAAAACGCCTGGCGCAGCCATCTCCGCACCGGCCCGGCATCGTCCAACAGGTCGGCATAGATATAGGCCGCCAAATACGGCGGCACCGCCAGCGGCAGGCACAACATCCACCGCAGCAGCCGCTGGCCGGGGAAACGATAGCTCGTCATCAGCCAGGCGGCGGGCAAGCCGAACGCCAGACTCAGCGATACCGTCCCGACCACCACCCCCAGCGAGTTAAGAAGGTAGGTCGGCAAGACACTCCGCCAGAGAGGGATAAAACCCGCGCCGCCGGCGAAAAAAGCCTGAAAAAAGATGACGGCTATCGGCAACAGTAACAATCCTGCGCATAGCCAACTCCCCGCGCGCCAGCGCCGGATACCCAAACCACGATAACTCGCCACGTTTATGCCGTACCACCTGTAAAAATGCCCGGAATAATAAACAATGCGATGTCTGCCGGACATCAATTTATTCTATTACCTGAATATCAGAGGATTATTTACAGATCAAACTTAACCTCATCAACCCGTTTCAATGCCTGCCGACACGTCGCGCCAATCGTGCGCGACGATCGATACTGTCCGCTTCAAGTTTCCACGGAGGTAAAGACTTCAACCGCCAACATACGCGTACCGGTGCGATGTCAGGTGGAAAACAAGAAAATTTAGTCAGGTGATCTACAATTGTGATAACGTCTTCTGACAATAATCGAAATGAGTTTAACCATGAAAAACCCCGCGCTGGTGCTGCTCCTGCTGAGTCTGATGAGCTTCTCCTCCGCCAGTAAGGCACTCAATGAATTTGAAGCGGAAGACCTCGCCGATTTAACGGCTGTTTTCGTTTATCTGAAAAACAACTGCGGCTATCAGGACCTGCCCAACGAGCAGATTCGTCAGGCGCTGTTGACGTTCGCCCAGCAAAATCGCTGGGATCTCAGCAATTACGGCGCGTATAACATGACCGAACTCGGCGAGGACAGCTATCGCGATCTGAGTAAAATAGCCATCCCGACGCCTAAAAAATGTCAGTCTCTGGCCCGTAACTCACTCGGTTTGCTCGCCTACACGAAATAATCGCTTCCTTCCTCCGCGCTGACTGAAATTTGACCGTGCAAGCACGGCAAGAGTTAGCTATCATGGCGCGCCAATTTTCATGGCAGCTATCGCGGAGGAAGCCCGAACATGGCCCAGAAAGAAATTTGGTATGAAACCCTGCATGCCGACTTCGGTCAGTATTTTTCCATTGACCGGGTGCTATACCAGGAAAAGACGGATCATCAGGATCTGATCATTTTTGAAAATGCCGCGCTCGGCCGCGTCATGGCGCTGGATGGCGTGGTGCAAACCACCGAACGTGATGAATTCATCTATCACGAAATGCTGACCCATATTCCCCTGTTGTCTCACGGCCAGGCCAGGCGCGTGCTGATTATCGGCGGCGGCGACGGCGGCATACTCCGGGAAGTCAGCCGTCACCGCGATATTGAACAAATCACCATGGTGGAAATCGACGCCGGCGTGGTGGCGTTCTGCCGCCAATATCTCCCCAACCATAATGCCGGCGCCTACGACGATCCGCGCTTTCGTCTGGTGATCGACGACGGCGTCAACTTCGTTAACCAATGTAGCGAGAAATTCGACGTCATCATTTCCGACTGCACCGACCCCATCGGTCCGGGAGAGAGCCTGTTCACCTCCGATTTCTATCAGGGCTGCGCCCGCTGCCTGAATGAAGGCGGCATTTTCGTCGCCCAGAACGGCGTCTGCTTTCTGCAACAAGACGAGGCCGTCAACAGCCATAACAAACTGAGCCGCTATTTCAGCGACGTCACGTTTTATCAGGCGGCGATCCCGACCTATTACGGCGGCATCATGACGTTTGCCTGGGCCAGCAACGATCCGGCGCTGCGCCAGACCCGTTTAGAGACGCTACAACGGCGCGTTAACGCGTCCGGTCTCGAGTGCCGTTACTATAATCCGGCCGTTCATATCGGCAGCTTCGCACTGCCGCAATATTTACTGAATGCCCTATCCGCATCACGCTGATTACCGCATCCATAAGGGGGTGACTTAAATTGCACAAGCTGAAACTGCACGGCTTTAATAATCTGACCAAAAGCCTGAGTTTTTGTATCTACGATATCTGTTACACCAGAACGGCCGATGAGCGTGACGGTTACATCGCCTATATTGATGAACAGTATAACGCTAACCGGCTGACCGAGATCCTGAGTGAAACCTGCTCGATCATCGGCGCCAATATTCTCAATATCGCCCGTCAGGACTATGAGCCGCAGGGCGCCAGCGTGACCATTCTGGTCAGTGAAGAACCGATAGATCCTCGTGACGTCGACAACTCCGAACATCCGGGGCCGTTGCCCAACTCGGTGGTCGCCCATCTGGATAAAAGTCATATTTGCGTACACACCTATCCGGAAAGTCATCCCGAGGGCGGACTCTGTACCTTCCGCGCCGATATTGAAGTGTCGACCTGCGGCGTTATCTCCCCGCTGAAAGCGCTGAACTATCTTATCCACCAGTTGGAATCGGATATCGTCACCATTGACTACCGCGTGCGCGGATTTACCCGCGATATCAATGGCGTAAAGCACTTTATCGACCATCAGATCAACTCGATCCAGAACTTTATGTCGGCGGACATGAAATCGCTCTATCATCTGATGGATGTGAACGTTTATCAGGAAAATATGTTTCACACCAAGATGTTGCTGAAAGATTTCGACCTGAAGCATTACCTGTTCAACGTCGATCCCAACGCCTTGAGCGCTGAAGAACGTAAACGCATCACCGATTTGCTGTATCACGAGATGCAGGAAATTTATTACGGCAGAAACCTGCCGGTCTTGTGATCATAATAGGTAAAGGGAGCGCGGCTCCCTTTTTCCTCATCCGCGCCTGAATTGCACAAAATCACGCCGAAAAACACGCGCATTTTCCCATCGGAGAAAGAAAATTTTTTTCTTGATTTCTCTTTTTCCCTTGCGGCGTCTGGGCTGAACCCCGCTGCGAAAAAATTCAGCCTATTTCCTATATATTGTATGGTTGAAATTTAAAATACCTACATCTAGTATTTAAACCGTAGCCGCCACCACGTAATGGCTGCGCCGAGGATCGGTTGGAAGCAGAAGCCCGGCAACATAACCGTTTCGATACACTTCTTTCAAACCAAAGGGTAAATACGAATCATGCGTATTACTATTTTCACAAAACCAGATTGTGTTCAATGCAACGCCACATGCCGCGCACTGGATAAACAGGGAATTGACTATCAGCTGGTGGACCTGACGGAAGATGAGCAGGCACTGCGCCAGGTAAGAGCGCTGGGCTATCAGCAAGTGCCGGTGGTGATGACCGCGAACGATCACTGGAGCGGCTTCCGTCCGGACAAAATCAGCACCCTAGCCCAATTACAAGCATCCTAGGGGGCAAGATGAACCCGCTGGTCTACTTTTCCAGCCAGTCGGAGAACACCCATCGCTTCATCGCCAGGGTCGGGTTGCCGGCCCTGCGCATTCCGATAGCGACTGAGCGGCCCGCGCTGAAACTGGATCAACCCTATATTCTGGTGGTTCCCAGCTATGGCGGAGGCAGCGCCAAGGGCGCGGTTCCCCGTCAGGTGATCCTGTTTCTCAACGATCGGCAAAACCGCGACTACCTGCGCGGCGTGATCGCGGCGGGCAATACCAATTTTGGCGCGGCGTACGGCCTGGCCGGCGACATCATCGCGCAAAAGTGCCAGGTGCCCTATTTATATCGCTTCGAATTACTGGGTACGCCAGAAGACGTGGCAAACGTGCGTAAGGGAGTAACTGAATTTTGGCAACGACAGAATCCGTGATCACCAAACCAGCTAACACGGAGCTGGATTACCATGCGCTAAATGCCATGCTGAACCTCTACGACGACGAGGGCCGCATCCAGTTCGACCAGGATAAGCTGGCGGCGCGACGCTATTTCTTACAGCACGTCAATCAAAACACCGTCTTCTTCCATAACCTGGAAGAAAAGCTGCGTTATCTGGTGGAGGAAAGCTACTACGAAGCCGAGGTACTGGAGCAATACGCCTTCAGTTTTATCAAGACCCTTTTCCAGCAGGCCTACAGCCATAAATTTCGCTTTCAAACCTTCCTCGGCGCGTTCAAATATTACACCGGCTACACGCTGAAGACCTTTGACGGCAAACGCTATCTGGAACGCTACGAAGACCGCGTTTGCATGGTGGCGCTGACGCTGGCCGCCGGCGACACCGAGGTGGCCAGCGCGCTGGTGGAGGAGATCATCAGCGGACGTTTTCAACCCGCCACCCCCACCTTTCTCAACTGCGGTAAGAAACAGCGCGGCGAACTGGTGTCCTGTTTTCTGCTGCGCATTGAAGACAACATGGAGTCGATCGGCCGCGCCGTCAACTCCGCGCTCCAGCTCTCTAAACGCGGCGGCGGCGTGGCTTTCATGCTGACCAATATTCGCGAAACCGGGGCGCCGATAAAAAGAATCGAAAACCAGTCATCCGGCATCATACCGGTAATGAAAATGCTGGAAGACGCGTTTTCCTACGCCAATCAGTTGGGCGCGCGCCAGGGCGCAGGCGCCGTCTACCTCAACGCGCACCACCCGGATATTCTGCGCTTCCTCGACACCAAACGAGAAAACGCCGATGAGAAAATCCGCATTAAAACGCTGTCGCTCGGCGTGGTGATTCCGGATATCACCTTCCAACTGGCGAAAAACAATCAGGTGATGTACCTGTTCTCGCCTTATGACGTCGAGCAGGTATACGGCGTGCCGTTGTCGGAAATCAGCGTCACGGAAAAATACCAGGAAATGGTCAACGACAAGCGCATCCGCAAGTCGCAGATTAAGGCGCGGGAATTCTTTCAGATCCTGGCGGAAATCCAGTTTGAGTCCGGTTACCCCTATATGATGTTTGAAGATACGGTAAACCGCGCCAACCCGATTCAGGGCCGCATCAATATGAGTAACCTGTGCTCGGAAATTTTGCAGGTCAATGACGCCAGCCTATACGATGAAGACCTCGGCTATCGCCACGTCGGTAAAGACATTTCCTGCAACCTTGGCTCGCTGAATATCGCCAAGGCGATGGCATCGCCGGATTTCGGCCTTACGGTGGAAATGGCGATCCGCGCGCTGACCGCCGTCTCCGATATGAGCCATATCCGTTCCGTGCCTTCCATTGAAAAAGGCAACGACGCATCGCACGCCATCGGCCTCGGGCAGATGAATCTGCACGGCTACCTGGCCCGCGAGAGGATATTTTACGGCTCCGAGGAGGCGATCGACTTCACCAATATCTATTTTTACACCGTCGCCTACCATGCGCTGCGGGCGTCGAATCAGTTGGCGATCGAGCGCGGTCAATCCTTTGCAGGCTTCGAAAACTCGAAATATGCGTCCGGCGAATACTTTGATAAGTACGTGGAACAACATTGGCAACCGGCGACGGAACGGGGGCGTGAACTGTTCGCACAGGCGGGAATAACCCTCCCCACGCAGCAGGACTGGGCCGCATTGCGCGAGTCGGTGATGGCGCACGGTATCTATAACCAGAATTTGCAGGCGGTGCCGCCGACCGGTTCGATCTCTTACATCAATCACTCCACCTCGAGCATCCACCCGATTGTGTCGCAGATTGAGATCCGCAAGGAAGGCAAAATCGGCCGGGTTTATTACCCTGCGCCTTATATGACCAATGACAATCTGGAATATTACCAGGATGCCTACGAGATCGGACCTGAGAAGATCATTGATACCTACGCGGCCGCAACCCAGCATGTCGATCAGGGGCTGTCTTTGACGCTGTTCTTCCGTGATACCGCCACCACGCGGGATATCAACAAAGCGCAAATTTATGCCTGGAAAAAAGGCATCAAAACCATTTACTACATTCGTATACGGCAGATGGCATTGGAAGGCACCGAGGTTCAGGGCTGCGTGTCCTGTGCGTTATAAGCTATCGCTGAAGGAAATCTGAATATGACATCGCTGACACGCGTCCAGGCCATTAACTGGAACAAAATTGAAGACGACAAGGATCTGGAGGTCTGGAACCGGCTGACCTCGAATTTCTGGCTGCCGGAGAAAGTCCCTTTGTCCAATGATATCCCCTCCTGGGGAACACTAAACGCTCAGGAGCGACAACTGACTATCCGGGTATTTACCGGACTGACGCTGCTGGACACCATTCAGAACACGCTGGGCGCGCCGACGCTGATGCCCGATGCGGTCACGCCCCACGAGGAGGCGGTGCTGTCCAACATCAGCTTTATGGAAGCGGTACACGCGCGTTCTTACAGCTCCATTTTTTCCACGCTGTGCCTGACCAGCGAAGTGGATGACGCCTACCGCTGGAGCGAGGAAAACCCGGCATTGCAGAAAAAAGCGGCCATCATTCTGGGTTACTATCGCAGCGACGACCCACTGATGAAAAAGGTCGCCAGCGTGTTTCTGGAATCCTTCCTGTTCTATTCCGGCTTTTATCTGCCCATGTACTGGTCAAGCCGCGCCAAGCTGACCAATACCGCCGATTTGATACGGCTGATTATCCGCGACGAAGCCGTACACGGTTACTATATCGGCTATAAGTTTCAGCAAGGTCTGGCAAAGGCCGATGCCGCACGCCGGCAGCAGGTGAAAAGTTTCGCCTACGATCTGCTGCAAGACTTGTATGACAACGAAGTGCTGTATACCCAGGAGTTATATGACGGTGTGGGCTGGACGGAGGATGTGAAGAAATTTCTGCACTATAACGCTAACAAGGCGCTGATGAATCTGGGTTATGAAGCCCTGTTTCCCGCCGGCATGACCGACGTCAATCCGGCTATCCTCTCCGCGCTTTCGCCGAACGCCGATGAGAATCATGACTTCTTCTCAGGCTCCGGTTCATCATATGTCATCGGCAAAGCGGTAAACACCGAAGATGAAGACTGGGATTTCTGATCCCGCAAATGATGGGGCATCCGCCCCATCATTCCCACGCTGACGCCATCCTCCGCCACATAGAAAAAAACCATAAATATATCGACTGTAGTTCGACAACCTCTTTCATCAATTTTTCACTCATTAACACCATGAAATATATTGAAATCCATTAAACTTATTTAAGTTTGAAAAGTAAGGTTGCTACATATACCATAAAAACCAAATCAAACTATACCAATCATCAATATAAAATGGGGAATAATTAGCAGCAAATCATTCACCACTCATCACTATAAAACGCACACTAATAAAATATTACCACTCTTATCCTGGATATTTATATCCCAGATAATTTCGTCATGAATTTACATCCTGGATATTAAAATCCACACTTACAATAACGGAGCGTTACAATGACAAATCGTGTTTATATAAATAAAATATCTTCATTTATGCCGGGTGAACCGGTTGACAATAATTCGATTGAAAAAGTATTGGGATATATTGGCGGAGCGCCGTCCAGAGCAAAAAAAATCGTATTACGCAGCAATGGTATCAAGACCCGTTATTATGTGTTGGATCCGGAAACTGGAGAACCGCGTTATACCAATGCGCAACTCACGGCGGAGGCGATAAAAGGCCTGTTCGACGACGATTTCGCACCGAGCGATATCGAATGCCTTGCAACAGGCACCAGCATGCCCGATCAACTGATGCCTAACCACGGCGTGATGGTGCATGGCGAATTAGGCAATCCTTCTTGCGAGGTGATTTCCACGGCGGGGATCTGCATCGCGGGCGTGACCGCCTTGAAATACGGCTGGCTGTCGGTGCTTTCCGGCGCTTCCCGCAATGCCGTCACCACCGCATCTGAAATCGCCTCAACGGTGATGCACGCGCGTAACTTTATCAATGAAAATCAGGCGAAAGTCTCTGCGCTGGAAAAACACCCTGAAATCGCCTTTGAAAAAGATTTCCTGCGTTGGATGCTGTCAGACGGCGCGGGCGCTATCCTGCTGGAAAACCAACCACGAACAAACGGCCCTTCGCTGCGTATCGACTGGATTGATATCTATTCCTACGCTAATGAGTTGGAAACCTGTATGTACGCCGGGGCGGAAAAAGACGAAAACGGCGCGCTGGTTGGCTGGATGCGTTTCCCGGTCAAAGACTGGGGCGATCGTTCCATTTTCGCCGTTAAACAAGATGTTAGATTATTGAATGAAAATATTGTCGATATTGCTTTAGGAAAGCCGCTGCTTAAAACAATTGAGCGTCGGGGGATTTCGGCGAAAAATATTGATTGGTTTCTGCCTCATATGTCATCAAATTATTTTCGCCAGCCGATTGCCGAATGTATGGAAAAAAACAGTTTTCATATCCCACAGGAACGCTGGTTCACTAATCTGACCACTAAAGGCAACGTCGGCTCTGCTTCTATTTATATTATGCTGGATGAACTGATTAAATCCAACGATTTAAAAAGCGGACAAACTATCCTTTGCTTTATTCCGGAAAGCGGACGCTTCAATGGTTCATTTATGCAACTTACGGTAATGTGAATCTTTTTCCACTACCGCATCGGTAATGATACTGAATGTGCGTTTTATTTAATGCACATCCATTTCTGCTTAATAAAGAAACCGGATCACTATCGATTCGGTTTCTTTTAACATCTGGCGCAACGCCATTACTTGTCGTATAGCGCGTGTCGGACATGCCATCAACCAAATTTTGTACCGCGCTGGCGTTCTCAAGATAAGAATAGGTCCGCGCAAACGCTCATCAGGTATTTATAATATTTCTGGCTGGAGCCTATCGCTGTCTATCGGCCTGGCGTCCGGCAAACTGGAACTAACCGGCCACCATTCATTCATTGATAGCTACGTCAGGCGTCGCAAATACACCGTGCAACGCACGCATATAGCCGGCCTACGAAATTTCTCTTTCTGATGCGTAAGCCATTTCGCGCCGGATACCCCGCTACTCTGGGGGTATCATAGAGACGAAAAAAAACCGTATGCCTTTGACAGCGATACGGTTTTCATTCATCCAGAGATGTATGGAAACATCCCGGAATAGATAAGTGGCGGAACGGACGGAAATCGACCTTATCATCTATATATATGATAAGTAACAAAACTCATTACCATTCATAATCGCTGTAGGCCATATTGTAGGTCATTTTGAAAATGTTCTGCAAGCAAGGATAGCTTCTCATCTGCTTATCTACCGGTCGGATACCAAACTATCGGACAGTCAAAAACCAGCACAATCCCCCAACAAATACAAAAAAAACAAAATATAATCATACATAAAATACAAAATTAATATTTTTTACCTACCGTTATTATTGCACTACCCGTTACTATGAAATAGTTATCGGGATGTTAGTCAATTCCCGCCGATAGCTACCAACGTTGCACAGCAATTTAGTGCAGTTGCACTACAATAAACATTATAAAATTTGTGGCAATCCGCACATAATCCGAATTCATACACACCAAACTTACATAATTAATTGTTTTTTTTAACACATTACATCTACCCATCAGAAACAGAATAATTGGCGTAGTTTTTGCTTATACCATGCTATATGAAAGCGTACGCTGATAGCGGTGTACACACCATTTCTCAAAAAGTGTTGTGGAGGACAGAATATGTCCATCGTGTATTCAACTGAGAACATGGCTGACAAGCAGCGTTTTGAATACTGGACAGAGGTCGTTTGTCGTCATTGCCTCAAGGCAACGAATCGGCCGGTATCCAAGAGCGGCTTTCTGGCATACATGCAATTCCGGGCAATCAAGTCCCTTTCGCTTGCTACGCTCAATGCACCGGCACATCACTGGAAACGGGGGGCACAAGAGCTACGTAGCGGCCCCAATGACGATCTTTGGCTTGGACTGGTGCAGCGGGGGCAGGCTTGGTTCGAACAAAGTGGCCGGCAGGCCGTACTGCCAGCGGGCAGTATGGTACTGTATGATTCAGCCAAAGAATTCACTTTCAACATCGACTCGCAAGCGCTGCATATCTTGCGTATTCCCCGCCCGTTGTTAATGCGGCGCATCCCTAACGTAGAGAAATTCACCGCCATCTCGCTGGATGCCAGCCGGCCAGGCATGACGCCGCTGCGGGAGATGCTGTTGCAAGCCAGTTCAAATTCCCTTCTGATGACCCATGACGACATGGCTATCAGGTATTTCGACATGATGTTGGACATGTTGGTCTTTAGTCTGCAAGTCGCGGATAACGATAACGCGAGCGACCGCTATTACAACCTGTATGAAAAAATCGTGCAATATATCCGCGACCATTTACAGGATGACGCTCTGTCGTTGGATATGATCGCGAAAGCGCACTACGTATCCCCCCGCACCGTGGTGCGGGCGTTCTCCGCCCGGCAAAAAACGCCCATGGCCATGGTATGGCAAGAACGGCTATTGGCCTGTCGCCATGCGCTGCAGGATAAACGCGCGCGCAGCGTATCTCAGATAGCCATGGAGTACGGTTTCAAGGATCTCTCCCACTTCAGCCGGGCGTTCCGCCAAGCATTCGGTTATGCGCCAAGTTCATTGTTGAAACAGGAAATCGTCCAGTCCTGAGTCTTATCGCCCCGCCTCTGAGCGACAGCGACCTGTACAGGCGCTGTCGTTTTTTTTATTCCGCCTACGCGAAACTCAACGAGATATACGATCTTTTTCACCGGATTTCTTCCCCCTGGGCAAACTGTCCTTTTGAGTACATCCCTTGTCCATTTGAGCCATGGCGGTAATAGCACTCTCGGGTTAAAAGTGTCAATCAGGAGCGGAATCAATTTTCTACTCCGCCATTGATGGCGTCGGTGCATTCATCTACAGGCAGGCAAGACGAAAGAAATAACCACATCTTATGGTCTGAAATCACTAACAGGCCGCAGTCATTATTCCGTTTTAAACGTGGGGGTTAATCATGAAATCAGTCAAAGGTAATCGTTTGCAATATCCTAACCGCGATCCTGAGACGATGAAAAGAGGAGGTCTCAGCGCGATGATGCGATCTACTCGCTGGCGCCGACGGTATGTTATTCCTTTGGCTGCAATCTTATTTTTTCAATCCGCCCAGGCGGTGGATTTGGATTCGCTGGATTTAGTTCCTGCACCAGTGGGCACCGACGCTTTTCTTTCCTATTTCACCTATGCCCATCGCGACACTTATAAACCCGTCGGCGGCAATTATATTAAAGATGATACTCGGCTGAATTCAATGATTGGTATTTTCCGTTATGTCCATTATATGGACGTCGGCGGATTTACCCTGGCGCCCCAAGTATTATTACCCTATGGACGACTCTATGATGGCAAGCTGGCCGGCACGGAACTGAGTTCAACATCAGGGCTGGGCGATCCGATCCTCACCGCGCCCCTTTGGCTGATCAATAATTCAACTTCCGGAACCACTTTCGCCATTGTGCCTTATCTCTATCTCCCTATGGGCAATTACGATGCCGGGGAGACGCTGAACATAGGCGAAAACCGCTGGAAGTTTGATTTTCAGGTGGGCGGAACCCAGCGGCTTGGCGATAACTTTATCGCACAGGCATCATTCGATACCACCTGGTATGGCGACAATGACGACGCCGTCAGCCGGGGTGACGGCACGCTTTCACAGGACAACAGCTATCAGGCGCAATTATGGCTGTCCTATATTCCTCCTCAGGACAAAACCTGGACCTTCGCCGTCGGTTACGCCAAAAACTGGGGCGGTACCCAATATCTGGACGGTTCAGCGAACGGCGCCGCCACACGCTCACAGCAGGTGCGTTTGCAAACGGCGAAATTTGTGCGGCCCGATTTGCAGGTGCAGTGGCTGGTTCAGCGCGACATCAGCGTAGACGGCGGGTTCCAGACCGATTTCAGCACCACGCTGCGTATTATGAAACTGTTTTAATCTCTACCGGGTCGACGGACCCGGAACGTTCAATTCCAAGTACCGTACACAGTCGCGTTACACCAGGGTAATGCCCTCCCGAACAACGAATCGGGGTACGGTTGTCCTTTTTAGCAAAACAGATGTCCCGGTGAAACAAGCATCCCGAATCGTCTGCCTACATAGTATTAACCAGGTCGGGGAGCGGCCGCGTGCGCCGGCGGCGACCGGTCATACCTGTCCGCTCTCTTCGGTAAGCTGACTATTGAACATCAATCAGGAGCCCTTATGGAATCCGCAATCGACAAACATTTGAAATGCCCCCGGACACTGTCCCGCCGTGTTCATGATGACTATCAGCCGCCGTTTCCCATGTTCGCGGGCCGTGCCGATGAAAGCCTCACACAGGTGGTCATGGCCTATCTCGGCGTGCAGTTCCTTGAAGAGCAGCGTGATGCGGCCCTGAAGGCCATGCGCCACATCGTCTCAAGTTTTAGCGTCGACGACGGCCCGGGGAATCACGATATGACCTACCATGTCGACGCTCAGGGCTATGGCAATTTCATCGTCGTCGGCTACTGGCGCGATCCGGCGGCATACTGCCGCTGGCTGCGTTCGCCGTCGATCGCCGACTGGTGGGCCGATGACGCACGGCTGAACGAAGGGCTGGGCTATTTCCGCGAGATCATCGCCCCGCGCGCCGACCAGTTCGAAACCCTGTATGCATTCAAAGAAGATCTGCCAGGCGTCGGCGCCATCATGGATAACATCAGCGACGAAGTGCAGGAGCACGGCTATTGGGGCTCGGTGCGCGATCGTATCCCGCTCTCGCAAACCGACTGGCTGCAACCTTCGAGCGAGTTGCGCCTCCTGTCCGGCGATCCCGCCAAAGGCGGCCGCGTTGTGGTGCAGGGCCATGACAATATCGCGCTGATCCGTTCCGGACAGGACTGGGTCGACGCCGGAGAAGAAGAACGCGAGCTGTACTTTAAGCAGATGCTGCCCCCCCTGCAGGACGGCATGGATTTTCTTCGCGACGAGGGTCAGGCGCTGGGCTGCTACAGCAACCGTTTCGTGCGCAACATCGATCTGGACGGCAATCTGCTGGATATCGCCTACGATATCGGCTACTGGCGCTCGCTCGACAAGCTGGAGCGATGGGCGGAATCCCACCCTACCCACCTGCGCATATTCACCACATTTTTCCGCGTCGTCACCGGACTGCAAAAACTACGGCTCTATCACGAAGTTTCCGTCTCCGATGCGCGCCACCAAATGTTCGAATACATCAACTGTCATGCACAAACCGGGATGATGCGCGATGCGCAATCTGAGAACTGATCACCCCTTTTTCAATCTACCCCTAGGGCGGATTCGTCGAACTATTGATGAAGCGCCGCATTCATGAAGGAAATAACATGGCTATTGAACGCCCCACGCCCGAACAACTGCAAGAGATCGCCGACCGCCTGCACATCCAACTGACGCCGGAACTGGCGAGTGAATACCTGGCGCTGATGCAAGCCAATTTCGACGCCTATGACCTGGTTGACGAATTGCCTGATGATATCCCCGAGACGCGTTACCCGCGCGAGGCCGGTTATCGCCCCGAGGGTGCGGAAAACCCGCTGAATGCCTGGTACTACAAAACCGAAGTGAAAGGCGCCGGCGCCGGCAAGCTGGCTGGCCGCACCGTCGCGCTCAAGGATAACGTTTCCCTGGCCGGCGTACCGATGATGAATGGCTCCACCACGCTTGAGGGGTTCGTGCCTTCTTATGACGCCACCGTCGTCACCCGTCTTCTGGATGCCGGCGCCACGATCAGCGGTAAAGCCACCTGCGAGCACTTTTGTCTTTCCGGCGGCAGCCATACTTCCCATCCGGCGCCGGTGCACAACCCCAACCGTCACGGCTACGCCGCCGGCGGCTCCTCCTCCGGCAGCGCCGCGCTGGTGGCCTCGGGTGAGGTCGACATGGCCATAGGGTGCGATCAGGGCGGTTCCATTCGCATCCCGTCGGCATTCTGCGGCACTTATGGCATGAAACCCACCCATGGTTTGGTGCCTTATACCGGTATTATGCCGATCGAGGCCACAGTGGATCATGCCGGCCCGATTACCGCCAATGTCCGCGATAACGCATTGATGCTGGAAGCGATCGCCGGCGCCGACGGGTTGGATCCGCGTCAGTATGCGCCCGCGGTGCAATCCTATACCGAGTTTCTGAACCGCGGCGTGGACGGCCTGAAGATCGGTATTGTGACCGAAGGGTTCCAGCTCGCCAATCAGGATCCGCGCGTCGCGGACAAAGTCCGAGAAGCCATTGCTCGTTTTGAACGTCTGGGTGCCACGGTCGACGAAATATCGCTCCCTGAACATACACTGGCGGGCGCGCTCTGGACGCCGATCGGCTGCGAAGGGCTGACCATGCAGATGATGCACGGGAACGGCATGGGGTTTAACTGGAAAGGTCAGTATGACGTGGCGCTGCTGGATAAACAGGCGCAATGGCGTTCCCAGGCCGAAGCGCTGTCCGCTTCGCTCAAAATCTGTATGTTCGTCGGACAGTACGGACTGGAGCGCTACAACGGCCGCTACTATGCCAAGGCACAGAACATCGCACGCAGAGCCCGTGCGGGTTATGACCGCGAGCTGGCAAACTATGATGTGTTGGTGATGCCGACCGTTCCTATCACCGCGCAACCTCTGCCTGAGAAAGACTGTTCCGTTACTCAATACATATCGCGGGCATTTGAAATGCTCGGCAATACCGCGGCACAGGACATTACCGGTCATCCGGCCTTCTCTGTTCCCTGTGGGCTGGTCGATGGTTTGCCGGTGGGGCTCATGCTGATTGGTCGTCACTATGGCGAAGGTACGCTTTACCAGGCAGCGTCGGCGTTTGAAGCGGCGGGAGACTGGCGCAAGTTCTAAAACGCGGTAGCATGGACGACGGGGTTGATTCTGCCATCCATGCCACGCCGAATTCAGCGACCCGACCGCGCGGCGCCTTTCGCACGGCCGGGTAGCAAATGCGTATGCCCGGATCCCTACTGCACCTGCCGCGGGTTACACACAAGCACTGACGCTATGGAGATATCATGCCGCATAAATTTTCTTCGCTTTTCCATGCATTGCCCTTCTCCTTCCCCCATTTCACCCGCCGCCGGCATCCCGTGCGGGGCCGCTACCGGCGGTCGCTGCTGCTGGCCTGCGCGATGGCGTCGTGCGGCGCACAGGCCACAGCCACCCAGTTTCCGCTGACGTTGCAGAACTGCGGCAGCACGCTGACCTTTCAGCGCGCGCCCACAAAAGTGGTGACCATTGGCCAGACGGGAAGCGAGATGTTGTATGCCCTGGGACTGGGCGACAAATTAGTGGGAACGTCGCTGTGGTTTAACAACGTGCTGCCGCAATACCAGGCGCAGAACGCCAAGGTTGAGCGGCTGGCCGATAACGCGCCGGGATTTGAGACCGTCATAAGCAAACGGCCGCAGTTGGTGGTCTCACAGTTTGAAATGATGGTTGGCCCGCAAGGCGTGGTGGGCAGCCGTCAGCAATTTGACGAGTTAAATATTCCCACCTACGTGATGCCCGCCGATTGCGAAGGTAAAAATAATTTGATAGGCGCCGACGGCACGCGCCAGGAAACCTTCCGCATTGAGAGTCTGTATAAAAGCATCAGCCAATTGGCGGCGATTTTCGATGTGCAGCCGCGCGGTCAACAACTGAATGACGAGCTGCAGGCCAGACTGGCCAAAGCCAGAGCCATGACGCAGCGGCAGGATCTCTCCCACACCAGCGCGCTTTTCTGGTTTTCCAGCAGCGATCTCAAGAGCGATCCGTTTGTCGCGGGCCGCAAAGGCGTGCCTGACTTCATGCTCAACACGCTGGGCGTACACAACATCGTCGAGTCTGACGAAGAGTGGCCGGCTGTCGGCTGGGAAACCATCGCCAAGGCCAACCCGACGTTTATCATCATTGCCCGGATGGATCGCCGTCGTTTCCCGGCCGATGACCACCAGAAAAAACTGGCGTTTCTGCAACACGATCCGGTCACTCGCAACATGGCGGCGGTCAAGAATAACCGCATCATTATCCTGGACGCCGAAGCGATGCATGCCAGCCTGAGAATGTTCGGCGGCCTGGAAACGATCGCTTCCGCCATCGCCAAAAACGCGGATTTGCCCAAATGACCAGAAAATGGCTGGTCAGTCTTATCGCCTGCCTGGCGCTTATCGCCGCGATATTACTGGGCGTCGCCATCGGCGAAACATCGATAAAGCTCACCGTCGTCGTACAGGCGATAGTCAATAAACTGGGGTCGGCGGGCTACATACTGGATCCCATCGACGAAGGGATTATCTGGAATTACCGCCTGCCCCGCGCCCTGGTCGCCGGGGCCTGCGGCGCGGGCCTGGCGACCTGCGGCGTGATACTGCAATCGCTCCTGCGCAATCCGCTGGCCGACCCCTATCTGCTCGGCATCTCCGCCGGCGCGTCGACCGGCGCGGTGCTGGTCGCATTATTCGGATTGGGCGCCGGCGTGCTCACCCTCTCCGGCGGGGCCTTTGTGGGCGCCATCACCGCCTTTGCGCTCGTCACTCTGCTGGCCCGGGCCGGCGGCGCCTCGGCCCCGGCGACGCAAATCATTCTGGCGGGTATCGCCGGCTCGCAACTGTTCAATGCGCTGACCGCATTTTTAATCACCAAGTCGGCCAACTCTGAACAGGCGCGCGGCATTATGTTCTGGATGCTGGGCAGCCTCAGCGGCGTTCGCTGGTCTTCGGTCTGGCTGGCGGTCCCGATATCCTTGCTGGGGCTAATCGTTTGTTTGTGGCATCGCAGGGCGTTGGATGCATTCACCTTCGGCGTTGATTCGGCCGCGGGGCTAGGCATCCCCGTCCGGCGGATACAGCTGCTGTTGATCAGCAGCGCAGCGCTGGTGACCGCCATTATGGTGTCGATCGTCGGCTCCATCGGTTTCGTCGGGCTCGTCATTCCCCACGCCGTTCGTCTGCTGTCCGGCACCCGGCATGCCCATCTGTTGCCATTAAGCGCACTAAGCGGCGCACTGTTTCTGATCGCGGCCGACATCCTTTCCCGCACGCTGATAGTCGGACAGGTGATCCCCGTCGGGGTGATCACCGCACTGGTCGGCGCGCCGGTATTTGCCCTGATCTTGCTCGATAGAAGGAGAATGCGATGACCGCCGTCCCCTCGCCACCTCAACCGGTTGTGCTCAGCTGCGCCAATCTGAGTTACCAACAAGGTGGCAATGTGTTGTTGCAGGATATCGCGCTGGCGGTACGCCATGAAGAAACGTTCGGCATCGTCGGCCCCAACGGTTCGGGTAAATCCACCTTGCTCAAGCTGCTGAGCGGTTTGCGAAAACCTGACAGCGGAACCGTCCAGCTCGGAGACAAAGACCTGCGGGATTGGCCACGCTGGAGCCGCGCCCGCCAGATTGCCATGGTCGAACAACAGGCTGACACCGAGGACGTCATCAGCGTCTTTGACGTCGTTGCGCTGGGCCGCACGCCATGGTTGTCGGCGCTGAGCCCTTGGTCCGCGCAAGAGGAGGCCATCGTGCGCCAGGCGCTGCATGATGTCGGCGCCGCCCACCTTAGCGCCCGGCGCTGGCACAGCCTGTCGGGAGGCGAGCGCCAGCGGGTGCATCTGGCCAAGGCGCTGGCCCAACGTCCACAAATTTTGCTGCTGGATGAGCCGGGCAATCATCTGGATATTCAGCATCAACTGGCCATTCTGGCGCTGGTACGCCACTTACCGGTCACCACGCTGGTGGCCCTGCACGATCTCAACCATGCCCTGCTGTGCGATCGTTTGGCGGTGCTGGATCGGGGACGGCTGATCGCGCTGGGGCCACCGCGCGAAGTTCTGACGCCGCAACTGCTGCTCAGCACATTCGGCGTTCATGCCCACTATCTGGTCGATCCGTTCGACGGCGCCGCCCTGCTGCGATTCAGGGCGCCTGCGCTATGACGGACCGACGGGCGTAACCACGGCGTCTGACGGAGACACAGGGCGTTGGCTTGCGCCGCGCGGCGAACTTGTCTCTGTCAGCCCATCCCGTGACCGGCACAGCAAAGCATGCGGAAGGTTAACGCCCTATCTTGTTCTTTATGGTCCTTTGTGGCCGTTTTCCGACTGGCCTGAGCTTGCCTGAGGGTAGACGACTTTCGACACGTTTTGGCGGGATTATCCCGCCGCTGGATGGCCATTTTCGGGGTGGTCGCCAGTCAAATCCGAATCCCGATGCGATAAGGGGGTTATATGAACGGAATACATGACGTTGGCGGGATGGACGGGATGGGCCCCGTCGGCCCGACCCAATGGGAACCGGCTTACCATGCCGAATGGGAAAAAGCCGCCTATGCGATGTTTCCTTTCGCGGCGCGCGCCGGCATGTTCGGGCTTGACGAGTTCCGCTGCCATCTTGAAAAACTGCATCCTCTCCATTACCTCACGGCCTTCTATTATGAACATTGGGTAGAAGCGACCGAGCAGATCGGCGAGAAGAAAGGTTACTGGACCCAGGAAGAACTTGAAAAGCGTACCGAATATTACCTTCATTACCCTCAGGTGCCGCTGCCGCCCAACAAAGACCCGGAGCTGGTCAACTTCGCTGAATGGGCCGTCCGCAATGGTTTTTCAACCTCGCGCCAGCTGGATTCCCAACCCAAATTCAAGGTAGGCGATCGCGTGACGGTCGATGCCAGCGTGCCGAAACACCATACTCGCCGGGCGGGCTATGTCCGTGGGCGAACCGGTGAAATCATCATGTATCACGGGGCGCACGTCTATCCGGACACCACGGGTAACGGACTGCCTGAAACTTCAGAACACCTCTATACCCTGCGTTTTACCAACGCGGAGCTGTATGGCGAAGAGGCGGCTGAGCCGAACGGCGTCGTCTGTACCGATGCCTGGGAACCCTACATCACTTTGGCTAAATAAGGAGTTGACGTTATGACACGAGTGAGTCTGGCCCACACCCAGAAAACGGAGGAAGAGATCGCCGCCCGGGTCAAGGCGATTGAATCCATCCTGATTGAAAAAGGCCTGATGTCCGAGGACGGGGTGAATAAATTCGCCGATCTTTATGAAAATGAGATCGGCCCTCATCTTGGCGCGAAGGTGGTGGCGAAAGCCTGGACCGATCCCGCCTTCAAACAGCGTCTGCTGGCTGATGCGACCAAAGCCTGTCAGGAGCTCGATGTTGGCGGACTGCAGGGCGAGCACATGATTGCGCTTGAGTGCACCGATAGCGTACACCATGTGATCGTCTGTACCCTCTGCTCCTGCTACCCCTGGCCTGTGCTCGGCATGCCGCCGAACTGGTATAAGTCCATGCCCTACCGCTCAAGGATCGTGCGGGAGCCGCGTAAAGTGCTGAGCGAGGATTTCCACTTCGAACTTCCTCCTTCGACGGAAATACGGGTGTGGGATTCCAACTCGGAGATCCGCTACTGGGTTCTGCCCTTGCGTCCGGCGAATACCGAAGGCATGACCGAAGAGCAACTGGCGGCTCTGGTGACCCGCGACTCCCTGATCGGGACGGGTCCGGCCACCGCCGTCTAACCATATCGGAGGCGTCTCATGACCCCTATCATCAGCACGGATAACAGCGAACTGGCCACGGCGTTGAATCATCGCGAGGGACAGGCCCCCTTCAATAAACCCTGGGAGCTGCGCGCCTTCGCCGTCGCCGTCGCGGCCTGCGAGGCCGGCGAGTTCGCGTGGTCGGAGTTTCAGGAAGCCCTGACGGAAACGATAAAACAGTGGGAAGCCGCCAATCCCGGTTTTACCCAAGACGACTGGCGCTATTACGAACATTTCGTCACCGCATTGGAAGTGGTGCTGGCGCGGCATGACAAACTGTCGTCAAATGGGCTGGACCATCGGGCGAAGGTGATCCTGGAAACGCCGGTTCACAAACACCATGTAGCTAAATACGATCCTATTATGATCGAGCCAGCTCTGATTTAATTCCTACGGCGGGTTTCTTTGCCTGTCTAACGTATCTGTTTATGTTGTGCTCAAGCAGACCTGACAAAATCCCACTCCTGGCAATGGATAACATTGCCAGGCGTTGATCGTTTAAATGCCCGACGTTATCCCCCCGTCGACAGCGTTCGGCCGCTCTCAGCGGATTGATATGTATTGCTGGAGCCAGCAACGGCAGTACCGTAACGTCCGACTGCACACCAGTGTACACCGGGTTTGGAAAATGCGATGAGTGGGATTGAAACGATCGAACGGAAGGCTAAGTCTGAGTGAAATATCCTGCTCTCCCCTTCCCGACGTGGGCCGTGCCTGATTTATAGTTACCGGATGAATCTTATCGAGTCGATCGCGTTTCATCCGATGGGAAATCTTTTGAGGATTAGTTATCAGCTATCGCAGACAGATTAGAAGAACAGACTTGGCGATTGACCTCTCAATGTTACATTGATGAGACGTTAGAATCGATTGTTCAAATGTTGTGGCGTTATGCGTTACCACCTCTTGAGGTGAAACAATTCTTCACCATACGCAAGTAACAAAAGACTGGGATTATTGCGTGTGACATGGTCCCGTGAACCATGCTGACTTATCTACAGGCTAGCCAGTCATATAGAGCATCAGCGAAAATCCCTGAAGAAACAGCCACACCAATGGCAAAGAACCAAAACTTGAAAGCGGATTTTACAGCATCCTTTCGATTTGAATATGTGTGTATAGTGTCGATAAACAGAATGATTACCACCACGGTTATTAATATTGTCGTAAATAGCATTGACTGGTGAACCTCTCTGCTCGATGAAAGGCAACCTTACTATAAATTGGTATTTTTCAGTTTGGAATTTATTTGAAATCTATCGTTTTTTAAATTTTTCACCCCATGTTTCGCCAGTGGAAAACGATCTTGGTAGCGAGCTCAATCTTGAAAATTTCTGTGGTGTAGCCCCCCAAAAAAACTGAGTGAATGTCAATTTTACGATAATCAATTTGGACCGCCATCGAGGTCTCGAACCCCGGCTCTTACTTCCTGTCACGAAGCAATGCTCTTGCCACGTTGAGCTAATGGCGGCTGGATTTACATTTAAATATCATGGAAATATTATCACATCATGATTTCAAAAGAAAAAAAATGCCCACAGAAAAAGTAGGCAAAAAAACATACAGGTGAAGAAGAGAAAATCACTCTTGCCTGATTACCCTACTCCTATTGTTGGTAATAGATACATGTTTGATTGTTTTTTATCCACAGGTAAAGCGGGAAGCCCAGAAACGTAGACTGCGCGCTTGAAAAAGTAGGGTAGCCGACAATTTATATTCTGGGTCTGATATGACGGAGTTATGATTAGATAACCTTAACTTTAGAGTAAGCATGTATGGATACAACAAAAGAACTAAACGGCACGTAAATTTACGGGGAATCGGTGGGCTCTAGTCAAGGGGCGTTTTATTCTGGATGCTTGTTGATAAGATTTCCGACCATTTTGGTGCAAAAGATAATGAAGCAGTCTCCCATCACAACCTTATTATGCATGAAGAGGATAGCCATCATTATGAGCATTGAGCGACGTGTAATTGAACTGATTAAAAAGTATGATGGTCACATCTTTTTTGCAAAGAGATTCCTTGTAATCACTCCCGATACTGATCTAAAGCGGAACGTAAAGCTTGCCAGTGAGGATGCTATAGCTCTACTTACAGAATACGTTGAAAGTTTTGGTATCAGTACGCAAGACATAAGTTTCACTGATTATTTTCCGAATGAGAAGGGGTTATTTGAGGCATTTACACCAAAGGCACCACCAAAACCTCTAACCGTTGGTATGTTGATCGAATCCGCCAAGGAGGGCCGCTGGCTTTATGATTGATTACCAGACAAAAGACTATAAGCCTCCCGATATCGTGGGGTAACATCCCTCCCTGCCGGGGAGCTTGCGTTAACCTGCGTTCCGGGCCGCTTGCAGGGGGAATATCCGCGCTAACGTTTGAAAAACAGTCTTAGCGTGAGATATTTACCATTTTCCAAGCGGCCCTTGCTTACAGTGTTTTAATGCAAAATTATTGCGATGGCGATAAGCATCAAGATGGTGTTTTTGGCCTTTCCCCTCGCAGGTATGGGCAACATGTGAATGGCGTATTCGCCTACGTGGGAACTAGGGTGTGTCCCGTAACTGTTTTTTGTACAGATCAGCATTGTTATGACTTTGCAAAAAACACCTTTAAGCGATAAAAATCGCCCTAAAAATGCTCAGTATTCAACCAAAAATCACATTCCGGGAATGATTACTACATCACTTTTTGGTATGCAGGGAGGTTAAGGGACATACCCTAGCCTGCTTGTTGGGGCGAACGATCACCCTCTGTTGCGCCAGTAGCCAGCTCGTAGGTGGCGGCAAGCAGAAGGGAAAAAACATCCGGCGACCTGAAAACAGATGAAGGTGGTGAGCGTGTTAGAGATGCTACTTACTTGTTGATTGCTGATTTTTACAGTCCCCCTGCAGGTAACGACCACGCCGACAGTATCCATAAATAAACCATGCCGATAAGTCGGCACGGCTTAATAGTCAGACGTTCCCCCACCCGACAGCGCTGGTATCTCCGACGCACAAAGATGCCCTCAGTAGCACCACCCAGCAGGCATATCTGCAGGTAAATTCCGAGCCTCCCTAAAAACGCAAGCATTGACTACAAAGCTAAGTTCGTCACCTCCTCTCCACCATGCCGCCGACAGTGACGACGGGAACGGGCCTGAGCTTCTGCCATGTATAGCCCTCCTTGTCCGGCGGAGGCCAACTGGTCTGCTTAAGGTCCGTTTGGCATACATCCTTGACATCGGGCGAGGTGGCGGCGACATGGGCCGAGGTGACTTCGCATACCTGCCAGCCGGCGCGACTCAGTTGAGGGATGATGACAAGACTCGAGAGTGTGAAGTCCTCTGCGAGGATTGCATTTCGTCCCATGCTAGTTGCGAGAACGACGTCGCCGGACGAGCAATACAAGTACCGCCGCAGAGATGACAGCGATGACAGCGATGACGGATGCCCCAATATAGGCGTCGCGCACGCCGGCGGCAATGTTGCTTTCCCCACCAGCGCGGGTGGAGCCGACGGTCATGAGCGTGACAAGCGTCGCCGTGCCAGCTGCGCCAGCCAGTTGTTGCACGGTTGAAAAGGTCGCGCTGCCATGCGAGTAAAGCACGGCGGGGAGCGAACTGAGGGCCACAGTCATCAGAGGAGTAAAGAGAAAGGCCAAAGCGATGTGCATCACAGTGAACATAATCATCGCCGAAAGTGAGGAATCGTACTGAGCAAGCGCCAGCACGAAAGCGAACTGTGATAACGCCAGTAGAACTGCCCCGGACATGATAAGAGGACCAATACCGCCCCGATCGTACAGACTCCCGACGAGCGGTGAGAGTACCGCGAGAAGCACCCCACCAGGCAGCAGCAGCAGGCCGGTGGCAAATGGGCCGATCCCCAGCACGCTCTGCAGATAGAGAGGGAGAACAGTGAGCGTGCCGAACAAAGTCATCGCCACCAGACCGGTGACAATGATCGCCCACGAGAACTGAGGCGTCCGGAACGTGCGCAAATCCAACAGCGCAAGGTCATGATGAGCGAGATATCGTTGCCGAATGATGAATACAAGCAGGAAGGCAGCGCCAACGATAAGGGGGACCAGCGGATTAATGTGCGTCACGTCGTTCGCGGACTCACCGATGCTAACGAGCCCGAACAAGATGCCGCCAAACGCAAAAACGGAAAGAATAACCGAGAGCACATCGATACGAACGCGGCGCGTCTGGGTTACATTGCGCAAGCGGAAGATGCCAATGAGGAGCGTCGTCATAGCAATCGGCAATACTGTCCAGAACAGGAATGGCCAGTCCAATACGCTTAGCACCGCACCAGACACTGCAGGTCCGAGCGCGGGCGCTGCTGCGGTTACGATCGATATAGTGCCCATGATAGAACCCCGTCGTCGTGCTGGCACGGAGTGCATTACTGCTGTCATGAGCAAGGGCATCATAACAGCAGCGCCCGCCGCCTGCACGATACGTCCGCTCAGGAGCATGGCGAAACCTGAGGACAAGGCCGCAACTAAGGTGCCAATTGTGAATAGCGACATGGCCGTGATGAACAATTGGCGAACGGTGAAACGCTGGAGAAGGAAGCCTGAGACAGGGATCACGATCGCCATAGTGAGCAGGTATGCAGTCGTAAGCCACTGTGCTGTCGCTGCAGAGATACCGAGGTCGACAATGAGAGTTGCCAAAGCCACATTCATGATAGTCTCGTTAAGCACGACCACGAACGTCGAGACCACCAAGATCCCCAGAACAAGTTTCGTACCGGGTGCGAGACGATCACCGGAAGTACTCCCTACTTCAGCAAAGGCGCGTGGTGTCAGAATATTCCGTTCACGGTTCATTTGCTCGACACCACCACTGTTCTAGAATTATTCCACAACAAAATCAGGCCCTCAGAACGCTGCACCCAGCGGATGGGGGAAGCAATTTCTATCCAGGAGTTTCTGAATCCGCACAACGGTCCAGTTTTAGTTGACCACTTCATTTTTATCATTTTGCCCCGCGGAAATCATCATGTCTGTATAACTTTATACCAGAGAGTCACTCTACCATAGCGAACTACGCCAGCTATGCACAGAGTGTGCGACAAAGTCAACGATGACGACAGGAAGGATAAATCAGTGTGGCAGTGGCTTGGACGAAACGGACATAGTCAGTTAACCATTCGCACGGCTTCATGCTCATTGAGCAGTGAGTAAAAGCTCCGTCAATGCACATTACACAAATATTCGCTGTTATCGTCTTGCACCCGTTCCCCCATCGTTTCCGCGACCGAGACAACATCTGGCAGGTCAACCACGCAGACATAATCTCGTTTTCAAGATCCCCCCAGCCATATTACAACCCGATGCATAGCATCGGCTATGCCGCTGCTACGCGCTGACGCCCATTCCACCGGATGGGATACCATTACATTTGCCTCGTTAGCTACCAGCACAAGGGCGCAATGAACCTGATTTAAACAGTTTGCGTGTAATGCATTGCAAATGCCTCTTTAGGGTCGACTCTCATTATCAATATAAAGTAGTGTTATTCTTCACAAGTAAAAACAGGTTGTTTCCAATGGACCGTCTTACCAGTATGACTGTTTATGTTAAGGCAGTTGAACTCGGCTCTTTTACGGCAGCGGCCAATGCACTGACAATGTCGCCACAGCTTGTAGGAAAGCATGTTTCAGTACTTGAACAGCATTTAGGTGTTCGTCTACTGAACAGAACCACTCGTCAGCACAGCCTGACAGAAGCAGGCCACCACTTTTACGAGCGGGCAAAAATCATTCTTGCTGAAGTCGAAGCCGCCGAATCCTTCGCGGAAGAAGCCCGAATAATCCCCCGAGGTCGTCTTAAAATTAATGCGCCAGTAACGTTCGGCATCAATGCTCTAACACAAAAACTGCCACTTTTTATCAATCAGTACCCCGAAATCACCATCGAACTGACGCTGACTAACCGATATGTCGATCTGATTGATGAAGGATACGATGCCGTTTTTCGCGTAGGGGAACTGGCGGACAGCGGATTAATGGCGAGAAAGCTGGCGCCCTATACCCTTATGATCTGCGCTTCCCCTTCCTATCTTGCTTCGGCCTCCCCCTTGCATGTTCCGGAAGATTTGCTGCACCATGAATGTCTGATTTTCACGCATACGTCATTGCGAACGACGTGGACTTTTGAAGGCCGCGAGGGAAGCATATCTATCCCCGTGAGCGGCCGCCTGCTGCTGGACAGCGGCGAAGCCTTAATCAGCGCGGCGCTGGCCGGTTTTGGCGTGGTTATGCAGCCTTCCGAACTGGTTATTCCGCATATTGAGGCGGGCAGACTCAATGCCGTATTGCCCAATTATACAATCCCCCCCCGCCCTTTTCATTTGATGTATGCGCCGGATAGAAGACTAACCCCCAAACTGCGCCGTTTTCTGGCCTTCGCAACAGAACATTTCGGGCAAGAGACGGTGGACTCATGAGCTGATTAGGGATTTACGCCAGCGAGACATCCCAATGCAGCCCCGTGTCGGCGAGGGGGACGACTTCATTTGTCACTGCCCGCGGTATGCCGTTTTCGCTAGAATAAAATATCCGCTGAACTGCAAATAAAAAGGCGTATAGGTAAAATGTCTATCCCTGTCTCGACCGAATCTTTCCGTGGCATCGTCCATTTCGTCGCCGCCGCCAACGCACAAAGCTTCACTGAAGCTGCGGAACAGCTTGGCATTACAAAATCAGCCATAGGTAAAAGCATCAGCCGCCTTGAGCACAGTCTGGGAACGCCACTCTTTCACCGCACCACGCGTAAAATCAGCCTGACTACGGAAGGAGAGGCTTATCTGGCCAGTTGCCAGAGCGCGCTTGATATACTACAGTCGGCGGAAATAGCCTTGCGTTCAAAGCTCACGGAACCGTCGGGTCTGGTGCGGATTGATATGCCCGCCGCATTTGGCCGTTCCGTCATGCTGCCTGTCCTGCTGGATATGTGCCGGCGTTATCCTCATCTGAAACTCACGCTTACCTTTAATGACAGGGTTATCGATCCGTTGGATATGGGTTTCGATCTGGCGATCCGCTTCGGCCCTTTGAAAAACAGTACGGACCTGATCGCGCGGCGACTGAATGAGCAACGCCTGATTCTGTGCGCCTCTCCCACGTATCTGGCGCAGTACGGCATACCGAGTTCCCTTGACGAGTTGAAACAACAGCGCTGCATTATGGCCTGGCGCGGCGGTAAGCCGCTGAGCTGGCTGATTAAAGGCACCGATGGGCAGGATGTAAAGTTCAATCCATCGCCTTTTCACCAGATCAGCGACGGCGACGCCATGATTGAAGCCTGCGTGGCGGGGGCCGGTATCGTGCAATTCCCTGAATCCTTACTACGGCCTGATATTGAAGCAGGCAAGCTGGTTACGCTGCTGCCGGAGCTAACGCCTTCGGCCACGGAACTGAACGTCATCTGGCCCCGTTCGCGCCACCTTTTACCTGGCGTAAGATTTATCATTGATGAGTTGGTCAGCCTTTCCGCAGCGAATGCTTTCGGCTGATTGTAGAATTTACATCTACTCTGCGTGTTCTTTTCGCACCTTTATCAACTTGAAAGTTAGCACTAGGATAAAAGAGCCATCAGGATGACCTGACAAACCAGAATCGTTCCAACGCTGAAAGAGGATCAAATAATGCCCGTAGTTAACATCCAGATGTTCGAAGGCCGCGATGAGGCCAAACCTGCGATAGCCAAAGCCGTCACCGACGCCATTGCCGAACATGCCAATGTCGATCCGCGGTATGTATACGTTATTTTTAACGACGTGAAGACCGAGAACTGGGCCATTTCCGGTGAATTGTTTTCCGAGACGCTGAAAAAATCAGGCTGAGGATTGTTTATATCCTATCCCTTCTTGTGTCTATATCAGGCCGTTGTTCAACCGTGAACAACGGTTCTGACCCATGCGGCGTTATATAATTACCGATGAAAAGGAGGCCCGAAATGAAGATTTTCATCACCGGTTCAACAGGATACATTGGCGGCTCGCTGTCAGTATATTTACGCAGCGCCGGACACCGCATCCGAGGGCTGGTCCGTAATCCAGATAAGGCCGGACTGCTGACGGCCAGAGGGATCGAACCCATTCTCGGCGACCTGAACGACAGGGAGTTGCTCACCCGCGAGGCACAGCAGGCCGATGCCGTCATCAATGCCGCCAACAGCGATGACCGGAATACCGTGGAAACCTTATTGACAGCGCTTCGCAGCAGCGGCAAGCCGCTCATCCATACCAGCGGAACCAGCGTTATCGCCGATATGAGTGATGGCAATAAAGTCAACGACACCAGCTTTGATGAGAACAGCGCGCTGCTGATAACGCCGGAAAAACAGGCACGCAGGGCGATTGATGAAAAAATACTGGCAGCACAGGGAATACGCGGCATAGTTCTGTGCAACAGCCTCATCTATGGGGAGGGAAAGCTCCCAGGCACCCGCAGCGTACAGATCCCGCTGCTCATTAATCAGGCTAGGGAGAGCGGCGTAATGCGCATCGTTGGAAAAGGCGTGAATATCTGGTCGAACGTCCATATAGATGATCTTTGCGAACTTTACCGGCTGGCGTTGAAAAATGCGTCATCAGGCGCATTCTATTTTGTCGAGAATGGAGAATCATCCTTTGCTGAATTAGGGACGACGCTGGCGAAACGTCTCGGCGTCCAAGGGCCGGAAAGCTGGTCGATTGAACAGGCTGCACAGGTATGGGGTCAAACCCGGGCCCGCTACTCATTAGGTTCCAACAGCAGGGTCAGATCGGTGCGCGCCCGCGAGGAACTAGGCTGGAAACCGCGACATAACTCCGTTATCCAATGGATCCTGACCGAAATGGCTATCGAATAGCAACCCGTTGCCCGGCGAAAGAACGAAGAGACAGGGAGCCCCGGTTCAACCCCATTAGTTCATCCCCTACAAAACGTTTGCAGAGTCCAATCCAAATGACGCTTTATCTGCCGGAGCACCGCTGGTTATCATCACATGGAATCCATTGTTTTATATCGAATTAGCAATTGATGTCATACCATTAGCTTAGGCAATTAAATTAGCATACCGGAGAATTTATGAGTCTGATACGCACCTTACCTTTTTCTCTCGGCTTGTTCTGCGCCGCTGAATTTTTTTCCGCCGGCGCCGCGGCCAGCCTTGCCGTCGGGAACTTCACGCTTTCCGGTGTATCACTTGAACAAAGCGCGTTCAAAGGCGAGCCGGCGTTTAAAATGACCATGCCTTCTTCGGCGATACAGGATCCAGAAAAGGAAAAACTGGCCGACCGAAATTTTATGGCATGGTTGCCGCTTGATTTTGGCGACGGTGTGGTGGAAGTCGATGTTGCTAGTCAACTAGTGGAAAAGGCTCCGGCCTACGCCAGAGGGTTCATCGGTTTGACTTTCCGCATTGACAGCGACGGACGCTTTGAAAGTATTTATCTGCGCCCCACGAACAGCATTGCGGAGGATCAGGTTCGGCGCAATCACAGCGTTCAGTATGTCGCTTACCCTGATTACAAATTTGACAGACTCAGACAAGAATCGCCGGAAAAGTATGAAAGCTATGCCGAGCTGGGCATGGAGCGCTGGATACACATGAAAATTGTCGTAACCGGACAGAAGGCAGTACTCTATCTGGACAGAAAAACGACACCGTCATTAATCGTCAACGATTTGAAACTGGGCGCAAACCAGCGAGGCGGAGTTGGTGTCTGGCTAGAATCAGGCACAGTTGCTTTTTTCCGCAATTTAACAGTAACAGCTGCAAAGTGAAGCAGATAAAATGCATTACAGACACAAGAGATATTACATTAAAAACATGATTTAAAGTCAATATATAAACAACATCAGCGACTTAACTGATTGATCGTATGATCGACAGTAATGTAGCTTGACAACACCGAAACGATACTACATCGTTTCGGTGTTATACTTTTATTAATCTGCGATAAGAAATTCGATGGAGCATTAATGCCCAGAAGCAAAACAGAAAACATTCGCAACGCCTTCTTAACTGCAGCAAGAGATGTCTTTCTTGAAGTCGGTTTTGCAAACGCGACAATGGACGCAATAGCAGCAAGCTCTGGTAGCGCAAAATCGACGCTATACCGCTATTTTGACTCGAAAGAGTCGTTGTTTTCTGCATTGATAACCAAGGCATCGCAAGAACATGATGGCGAAATAATCAATTTTTTGTACCGTAGCGGACATGATCCTCAATTTAGTGCCCCTTCAGGGAACGCTATAGATTCGCTGAATTTTCCCGATCATGAAGAAGACTGCCAATACGCACTAATCAAATTTGGACAGTACATCCTTACCAGTTTTCATACGCCGCAGTCACTTGCCGTGCGGCGGATGATGATTGCTGCCTCAACAAACCCTGATGTGGGCCGGTTATTTTACCAGCAAGGTTCCGCGCGGGTAGTTTACCATCTTGAACAATATTTCAACCCATTGATTGAGAAAGGCTATTTCCACAGTTCGGATCCCCATGTTGCCGCCTGTCATTATTTTGGCTTACTGGAATCTGAGATAAATGAAGCAGGCTTATACAATGTGACTGTTCAGCTAAGCGAAAGACAAATATCGGATATTGTTTCACGCGCGGTAGAAGTCTTCATGCGTGCTTATGTGCACAAATTTCCTGAGTAAAAGATTTAGCTCTCCCACATCAAGTTATTCAAAAAACAATCACCACTGTAGCCCCAAATTACGGGACCGTATTGTTCAGGGGCAATGCTGGTAGCAATCGATCCATCGGGGAGAGCGATTTTAATACGCGCTCATATGGCTTCCGTCCGGAACTTAGTGTCCACCAGCGATCCGCACGCTAGAATTACAACTCACATTCTGCAGAGAAACGCGGGGATACAGGGTTATTGAGGGAGACCTGCCCCATTACTTCGATACTGTGCATCATCGATTACTGAACCGCCCCGGTTTTCCGGGAGAGTGTTTTGTCTGTGAACTCAGGTGACCAGATCACCGTTTCCGATGGAAGCGTAGTATGCCTGTTCTGCTTCTGCCGGCGGAATATGACCCAGTCGCTCCAGTAATCGTCTGTTGTTATACCAGTCCCCCCACGCTAGCGTGGCTAACTCCACTTTGGCGCGGTTTTTCCAGCTCTTACGATAGATCACCTCCGCTTTATAAAGTCCGTTGATGCGTTCTGCCATCGCGTTGTCGTATGAGTCGCCCGTGCTTCCGGTCGATGCCAGAAGTTCTGCTTTATATACAGACTCCTGGATATCGTTCGCACCACCATCATGGACGAGTGTACGATTCGCTATATTTCTCTCAACAGGTCAGAAGATGCAGTACCACATACTGCAGATACATCAGTCCCCACCGATTTCGTATTGAGGCTGATTATCCTCCCAGATGTACTACTTTACAGCTATTCTGCAATCAAAAGGAATGAATCTGGCTGGTCATCCCCGTAAATACCCGATGACATACGTAACCACATGAGAAGTGACTGCTCCCCGCCGTATACGGCGGGGAGCAGTCACTATTTTTACAAGCAATTGAGATTAACGGCACTCAGTCATCGGCAAACAGCGATGATTTACCACCACACCTCTGCCTGAGCACCAACGGTAAACTGATCTTTTTTATCGTCGTTAAAGGTGAATTGAGTTATCTCGTTATCAAAAGACTTCAGATAAGTAGCAAAGAAACGAATTTCCGGGCGCGAGGTTAACATGCTGGGGCCCACCTTCAGGGTGTGGAACAGCGTCATTTTCAGTCCCGACTCACGATAGCTCTCCCCGTCTGCTTTGTTGCGCTGATCGAACCACCCCAGCTCAACTCCTGTCTGGTTAAAGGTGTCCCAGATATAGGCTGGACGCATCACCGCGCGGGTAGAGTGGAAGTCGGTGTGAGCACCTGTGTAATAGTCATAGATGTCATTGCCTGCGGCATACACGAGGGCATGTGCGATGACAACATTCGGCAACAGGTAGTTTTCCCCTTCCGAGAGCACGCGCCAGGCCGTGCCGTTCGTGTGTTCACCATAATACTGACCATTGTAGCCATAGAGAGCGCTGGAATCGGTTACCAGCCCCATGCCACTGGCAATGGAGTTGTTCGCCATTTGAGCGGTCAAATAGGTAAAACCGCCGTTTTGCCAGTTTTGTGTTAGCCTTGCCCCAGCGTGCCAGGCATCTTTCACGCTGTAGTAAGTCCCATTATTTTCATCGCGCTTATTCTGGTCTGTCTTGTTGGCGGCAGAATAGCGACCAAAGAGATCCAGAGTGGCTTTATTCCATAATGGCATCCCGGTGTAACGGGCATCGACAGTATTGGTATTGATCTGCTGGGTCTGATCCATGCTACTGTCGATGGCATGCGCATCCAGATCTTCTCTCACCAGTGCGACATTAACCTTACCCGGCCCCAGTTGCCAGTTTTCCAGCCCAATACCGGCGGCGGAGTCTGACTTGTGGTATTTGAAGTCAAGCATCTGGATTTCAAATTTCGGCAGCGTATGTTTACCGACCCAAAAATCCGCCTCCGGCGCGAAAGGCAGAAAACCTCGCGTGGTCAGATAGATATCGGAAAATTGCAGCAGGTTATCGGAGGTACGGTCAAACCAGCCAGCACTGTATTGTCCGCCGACGTTGCCATCCAGCATCACCACCGCTTTAGCCGTTTTAATACCGTCATGATAAACGCGCTGCGAAAGTTCAAGGTCATACCAGGAGCTGTTTTCCTGACCGAAGCGCCCCAGTGAGCCAATAGCATAGGATTTCGCCGCCCCCCGGTTACCGGCCGCATAGCCAGAGCGGAAATAACCTGAGTAATTAAAACCGATATCCTCTTTCACATATTTACTTATGTCTGCTAAAGTCATCGAGGCAACATCAGAGGTTATAACCGAAACAGACTTTGTTTCATTTCTCGCCGTAGTGGGCAGGTTAGCCGATTCGTATTTTTTTAACTGTGCTTTGGTCGCATCCAATTCCTTCATATTAGAGGAGAGCTGATTTTCGAGGATAGCCACACGTTCTTCAAGCGTCAGCGGTGCGGCATAAAGCGCATTCGCCACAAATAAAGAAGAGGCACTTAATGTAAAGAGGTAGAGCACGGGTTTAATGTTCATATTAATCCTATAATGAAAAACTTATTTAGTTATTGTTTACAGGCGTAATGGGCGCACAGGTGATATAACCTATGATGGTCGGTCTTATTATAAAAAAGGGTTGTACCGCTAAAAGTTCACAATACAACCAGATGGAACAAACAAGGGTTAATTCAAACCTGAAATCCCTGTTTCCAGTAATTTAATTTGCAGCAAAGTTTCATCATCTTTCACTAATTTTTCTTTGCCGTTAATAAGGGTTTCATAAAGCGCGTCATAATAGCGGGCATAATCGCCCTGCTCTGTGACCACTTTTTCTTCATGATAGACACCAGTATTATCCATCCAGGTCAGCACGCCGTAATCTTCAGGAGCATCTTGCCCAAAGTCGACGTTATCGGGCATATAAAAGAGCTTGAGATGATGCTCCTGCTTATCTTTGCTGTACTTGATAAACATCCCTTTTTTTCCGTATGCCACAAAGCTCGGGCGCTCTTTGACACGGAAGTAGCTCGATTTCACTGAGACCTTCAACGTGCCGTAGTACATATCCACATCGAAATAGTCATTCATACGCCCGTCGCCCAGCAGTTGGCGAACATCGTAACGGACGTGATCCGGTACACCAAAGTACGAAATCACCTGGTCGAGGGTGTGACAGCCGTGACCATACAGATATGAGTTAATCGCACTAAACTCTTTAACCGATTCAGGAACAGACGGACGGTAATAGTCATAATGCATTTCTACTTCGAGTAAATCCCCTAGCTTGCCGGATTCAATGACTTTTTGGGTGGTCAGAAAATCACTGTCAAAACGGCGATTCTGATAACACTGCACCATTAATCCTTTCTCTTTCGCCACGTTAAATAAGGTTTGCGCCTCTTCCTCAGTATGAGTAAAGGGTTTTTCAACAACGCAGTGCTTTCCGGCCTGTAATACCTTCAAGGCAAAGTCATAATGCAGTGCAGACGGCGTACTGACCACCACCACCTGTATTTCCGGGTCGCCCAGCAGCACATCCAGATTATCGGTGTACGTCACACCCGGTAATTGGGGCCATCTGTCCCGACTTGCGGTGGCAGAATAAATGGTTTTGGTGAGGATTTTATCCGCACGCGAAAGAATAAACGGCAGATGATAACGGTTAGCGCTTTTGCCATTGCCGATAAAGCCAAGAATTAATTTCGTTGTCACTGTTTCACTCCACAATCAGTTGTTTTTTACCACTTTCAATCATCCGCGTTGCAATGGTGCTTACATCAAGTAGGCGTGCAGCAGCTTGATAATCCAGTGTGTCGATAATGCAAATAAAGGTCTGGAATTCATAAAGCAGGCGATGTTCACGACGATTAAAAGTAAACTGCGCGCGATCACCGTTATTCAATACCATATCAAAACCTGTCATTTGGTTAACCGGCAGGGGTATTTGCACATTACCTTTATCTCCCTGAATTAGGGAGGTGGTCGGGGCTTTACAGTCTTTTGCGGCAATGCAGACACATTTAAAGTCGCCGTAATCGAGCAACATCATGCCGCTGGTATCAATGTTGTTATGCACGTTGGCAACGTAATTGACCGCCTTCGGCTCACCAAACAGTCCGGCGACGAAATGAAGGTTATAGACATTGATGTCCATCAACGCCCCGCCCCCCTTTCTGACATCAAAGGCCGGGTGGACAATGCCTGCCATAAAATCATCGTAACGCGAGGAGTACTGGCTGTAATTCAGCGTCACCAGTTTAATGTTGCCGATACTAGCCAGCTGCGACTGAAGTGATAAATAGGCCGGCAGAGAATGGATATTCATCGCTTCCAGCATGATGACATTGTGCTCTGTGGCCAGCCCCTTCAGAGTACTAAGCTCATCCATACTGGTGGTGATGGGCTTTTCGATAATGACGTGTTTACCTTTTTGCAGCGCCTTGCTGGCAAACAGGAAATGCAAATGGTTCGGCAACGCCACATAAATCGTGTCGACATCGCTGTCCAACATGGCCTGGTAATCAAAAAAAATGTCGTCAATCTGGTAGCGTGTCGCCAGCTCACGTGTTTCATCTTCCGTTTGCGGCGTACCTAAAATCGCAAGAGCCCTAAAGGGCAGCTTGTGGACCGTCAAGAGCCAATCTTTGACGATCATGCCCGTGCCAAGAATGCCTAATTTCATCTACCACCTCGTTGTGTCCCCCGCAGAAGTGCAGTTGGATTAGTAAAATCAAATCTGCTTGCTTAAAGCTCAACACCGTTGGAATGGATAACGTTCTGGTACCAGTAAAAGGATTTTTTCTTGTAGCGCGCCAATGAGCCCTTCCCGTCGTCATCGCGATCGACGTAAATAAACCCGTAGCGCTTGGATAGTTGAGCTGTAGAGGCACTGACCAGATCGATGCAGCCCCAGGTGGTGTAGCCCATGACCGGTACACCATCGAGAATGGCCTCATGGACCTGCTCCAGGTGTTCACGCAAATACTGGATGCGATAGTCGTCATTGACCGTGGGTTCGCCCGCACTGTCAGTTATCAACACATCCTTCGCCCCCAGGCCGTTCTCCACAATAAACAGCGGGATCTGATAGCGGTCATAGTATTTGTTTAAGATGTAGCGCAGCCCCTGCGGATCAATCTGCCAGCCCCACTCACTGGCGGCTAAGTGCGGATTTTTAACACCGCCAATTAAATTCCCTGTAGCTCCATCGACACCGGTCTGCACGGTTTCGCAGGTACTGAAGTAATAACTGAAAGACAGAAAATCGACCGTGTGAGTCAAGATCTGAATATCGTCTTCTTCAATCTGAAGATGAATACCCTGCTCACGGAAATAGCGCTTCATATAGCCGGGGTAATAACCGCGCACGTGCACATCGGCAAAGAAATCATTGCGGTGGTCGGCGTGCATACAGGCCATCACATCATCGGGATTTGGGGTCAGCGGGTAAATGGGCAGACTTAAAACCATGCATCCAAATTTTGCCTGCGGCATGATTTCCCGGCCAATCTTCGTCGCAAGTGCGCTTGCCACTAATTCGTGGTGCACCGCCTGATATAAATCTTGCTGACTCAGCTCATTCTTAGGCGTTTCGATGCCTCCACTCATCAGGGGGTGATGTAACACCGAGTTAATTTCATTAAAGGTGAGCCAGTATTTCACCTTGTGCTGATAGCGGGTAAACACCGTGGTGACATAGCGGGCATAAAAACTGATCAGCACCCGGTTCGCCCAGCCGTTATATTCCCTGGTCAGATGCAGCGGTGTTTCATAATGCGAAAGAGTTACCAATGGCTCAATGCCGTATTTATGGCACTCGTCAAAAAGGGCGTCATAAAACGCAAGTCCCGCTTCATTGGGGTGCGGTTCATCACCATTGGGAAAGATACGCGACCAGGCAATTGAGGTGCGAAAAATCTTAAACCCCATTTCGGCAAAGAGTTTAATGTCTTCTTTATAACGATGATAAAAATCGATCCCTGTAAGCTTCAGGTTATCTTCCGTCGGCTGTGCCGTCATCGGTCCCATCACCCCTTGAGGGGTGACATCCTGGATACTCGGCCCTTTGCCGTCAATGTTCCAGGCCCCTTCACATTGGTTGGCCGCAACCGCGCCGCCCCACAAGAAACCACTTGGAAATGTCATGTTTTACTCCAGTAAGAAGAAAGGGTTAACGCTGTAACTGACGCTGGACGTCAATGATTTCCTCAATCAGCTCACGTGCCAACATGGAGGTCATGATGTGATCCTGCGCATGGACCAGCACCAGATTGACCTGCACCTTGCCGCACCCTTCGTCCAGACCAATCAACATGGTCTGAACATCGTGCGCACGTTTTGAGGCTTGCGCTGAGGCAGAAAGTTTCGCCGCTACCTGCTCCCACTCGCCACGTTTGGCGGCACGCAGAGCCTCCATCGCATAGCTGCGCGATTCCCCTGCATTGATGATCAATTCCATTACCGTTGATTCCATATCCATGTTCTGTCTCCACTCAATATAAGAAGGCGGGAGGAACGGCTTATGCCGTTGCCACTTCCTGATCTTGTTCCTGCTCAAGAAGCTGCTTTTCGTAAATTTTGAAGAAAGGCAGGTAGATAAATATGTCGATAACAATCAACGCCACAACTAACAGTGTGTTGTTCATGACCCAACCAGCCCCCCATGCTGCGCCAACCGGAGCGGGCGTGGTCCAGGGAACTAGCGAGATCACTTTGGCAATAAGGCCGCTGGTGGTGGCAAACCAGGCGATGACGGCGTTCACCACCGGGGCGATAATGAAGGGGATAAAGAGCACGGGGTTCATCACCACCGGGCTCCCAAAGATGACCGGTTCGTTGATGTTGAAGCAGACCGGCACCACCGACAGCTTACCAATAGCACGAAGGTGCACCGCTTTACTGCGCATGTAGAGAAGAACCAGCGCCAGGGTGGCACCTGAGCCACCGAGATTGATGAAGAAAGCCCAGAATGCTTCAGCGAAAATGTGCGGAATAGGCAAACCGTTGGCTAGCGCCGTCTGGTTCAGTCCGAGGTTGATCAGATAGAACGGTTGCAGAATGCCGACGACAATCGCCCCACCGTTGATGCCTGAGAACCACAATACCTGGCAGAGTAAGACCGCAATCAGAACCGCCGGTAAGGAGTCCGCCGCCGAAATCAGCGGGGTGAAGGCAGTCATGATGATCTCCGGCAACAGCATGCCAAACTGATGCTGTAGCACCACGTTCAACGGATAAATCGTGCAAATAATAACAATCGCCGGGATTAGCAGATTAAAGGAGTGGCGAATTTTATCCGGCACCTGTTCTGGCAACTTAATACCGATGTTATATACCTTCAGGATGCGGACCAGTTCGACGCAGAATACTCCCACCAGAATCGCGGTAAAAATCCCCGATCCGCCGAGGAAGGCCGCGGGGAGTGAACCCTCTTTATAGGGCGACGAGATCAGGAGAAAGGTCATCAGGGAGAGCATTGCGCAGGAAAAAGTATCCTGCTTGTAGGTTTGCGCCAGGTTATAAGCTATCCCCGCACTGATATAGCAGGCCATGATCCCCATCGTCATGTGGTAGGGGGTCATGATTTCGTTAAAATACTCTTGGGCAACGGATAACCACAGCTTACCAATAAAGAACGAGGTATCCGGCGAAAAAGGCGGAAAAGCAAAAATAAGTAAAAAAGAGCCAACGATCATAAAGGGCATAGCGCCAATAAAACCATCGCGCACCGCCATTATATGGCGTTGTGTTCCGGCGATAGCGGCAACGGGCGTGATTTTATTTTCAATAAAATTAAAAAATGCGTTCGACATAATAATACCCTGTAAAATTATTGCACTGGGTTGGTTTTAGCGTCGCGGATCAGTTTCAGTGCATCATCAAGGATTTTTTCGCCTTTGAGCATGCCGTAATCCATATTGCTGATAATGGCGATAGGTTTACCTTCACGCTGCGCAATGATTTTAAATTCCTCAAACTTATATTTAATTTGTGGTCCTAACAGACAACAATCAAAATGTGGAATGGTCGATTCAAATTCTTCCATCGCCACGGCAATAATTTCCGCCTCAATACATTTAGAACTGGCAACTTGTTTCATTTTATTTACGACGATACTTGTCGACATACCAGCCGCACAACACAGGAAAATTTTGTTCATCGTTCAGCCCTCTTTTTATAGAAAGATAAGTAAGTGACAAAGGCGATCTATTTCAACCACGACACATTAGATGAACCGGTGGGATTCCCCTGTACACCAGAGTATCTGGTAAATCGTGTATGTCCTCTCGGGTTACATGCATCTGTATGACATTTGCATACTGGCAGCACGGACAAGGGGATTCCGTGATAAGATACGCAAAAAAGATGGAGCACTTACAATTCATTACTTATTTGTGATAAAAATCACATAAAATTAAGTATTCACTTAATTTATTTCGCAATAAGTTGTTTTTTAACTATACACAGGTGCATTGTTAAGTGTTTTTAAGTGAATGAATGGAAGGCTACATTGAGAACACAAGTATCCGGCCTACCAATCGTCCATGTACGCAGACAACGTTATCAGATAATATCAATCGGCTATCCTTACATATAAAAAGAATGGAATATGTTAATGACACAAGAAGAACGGTTAATCGAGTTAGAAGAGCTAATCAAAATGCAGGGAAAAGTGACTCTTGATTACATCTGCCAGCAATATAATATTTCGTCTGATTCCGCTCGCCGGGATTTAGTTAAACTTGCTCAACTCCCGCATATTATGCGCATCCGTGGCGGCGCTATTCTGGCAGAAAAACGTGTTGAATACCCTTATGTTAAACGTACACAGTGTAGCCCTGAAAAAGCACTACTTTCAGCTTGGGCTGCAAAAAACATTAATGATAAAGATATCATTTTCATTGATGCCGGCACCACATCTGTGGCCCTTGCTCGCCAATTACCCTCATCGGTATGTGTTATTACAAACTCTATTGAAGTACTAAGTGAGATTATTGGAAAAAAAGGGATCAGCATATCCATATTGGGAGGGGGATTTGATGATTACTCTCATGCTATATTAGGCAATACAACCATAGAGCAAATTAAAAGATACCATGCTGACAAAGCTTTTATTGGCGTCAGCGCATTATCTGAAGCAGGAATAACAACAGATACGGAACTTGATGCACTGCAAAAAGTAGCCATGGCGAAACAGTCAAAAAAGGTTATCTGCATTACCTCATTTAGCAAATTCAACACTCAACTGATGTATCAGTCATGCACCTGGTCGGACATTGACCATATTATTACAGATAAACTCCCCCCACAAAACATACTAAAACTTATTGAAGCGAATGATGTGGAACTGATTGTGGTGAACGAGAAAACTGTTGACATAGATAAGTATAACTGAAACTCCCTAAATTTTTTGAGCAACCCAATTCAAAAAATCCGGATAATAATTGTTACACTGAATGTCTCTACAATAAACGTGAGCATTTCTGATTGTGACTTTTTTAATTCAGCTTATATTCCTTTTTAAGGAATATAAGCCAGTGGCATAGGGCTTGCATTTCACAATTCATGAATGATGTCTAGCTCAATATCATGTTTTAAAAAAAATCACTAAAATTATCGTATGCAGGATTGGTTACTGAATCACCCCGGTTTTCCGGGAGAGTATTTTGTCTTTGAACTCAGGCTGCCAGATCACCGTTTCCGATGGAAGCGTAATATGCCTGTTCTGCTTCTGCCTGCGTGATATGACCCAGTCGTTCCAGTAATCGTCTGTTGTTATACCAGTCCACCCACGCCAGCGTGGCTAACTCCACTTTGGCGCGGTTTTTCCAGCTCTTACGATAGATCACCTCCGCTTTATAAAGTCCGTTGATGCTTTCTGCCATCGCGTTGTCGTATGAGTCACCCGTGCTGCTGGTCGATACCAGAAATTCTGCATACTTAAACCGATGCGTGTACGCCAGCGACACATGCTGGGAGCCTTTATCACTGTGATGGATAGTGCCACCGCAGGGGCATCTGAACCACAACACCTGCGCCAGGGCGTCCAGCACGAACGTCGTTTCCATCGACGACGAACCCCATACTACCGGCGAACACGTCGATAATGAAGGCCACGTATGCAAAGCTCTGCCGGGTGCACATGTAGGTAAAATCAGCCACCCACACCTACTCCGGCCGTTCTACCACGAACTGGCAGTTCACCCGGTCACCTGCGGCAACGTCTTTCCGGCTAACCATGGTGCGCACTTTTTTACCCCGGCGCACACCAGCAAGCTCCATGACCTTCATCAGCCTAGTGATCGTGCATCTGGCCACGCTGATACCCTCCTGACGCAACTGGCGCCAAACTTTGCGTACTCCATATACACTGTGGTTTTCATCGTACACCCGCCGTATATCCACCTTCAGTCGCTCATCGCGCTAGTGACGCAGGCTGCGTTTCTCCAGATGATGGCGAATCCAGGTGCGGAGCATCTCCGGCGAGCAGCCAATCTTTGGGGCAATGGAGTTGAAGGCTGCCCATAATTAATGGTATTCGCTCTGACTTTCCAGAACCATACGGACGGCCCGCTGACGGACCTCAGGGGAAAAACGCATATTTTTGGTCATCCTGTTTACCTCTCTCAAAAAGTTTAGTCTCCAGGATTTCCGGGGCAGTTCAGTTTATCGTCACCTGACTATAACTCCGGCAGGCCCAGTTTCAGGAACAGACTGTTTGGTAATGCCATATTCAGCCCCGGACTACAGCTTATTCGCCAGAGACTGTGGCAGCTTCCCACCGTCTGCACCGCAAGCTCTTTCCCTATTCCGCGAACACGTAACTCTTCGAAGCGCCTGCGGCTTGTTTTCCACTGTTTCCACAGGACGCAGCGTAGCCTGCTCCTTATCCACATGTTTAGCGGGCGCATCAGCGACGGCCACTGGTTCAGACCGTAGTAGCTTTTCCATCCCGTCAGGTATCGCTTCAACGGCCGGATTAGCTGCTCCAGACTCCTTCCCGTGTTACGCCCCGTCAGCGCCCTTACCCGCGTTTTGAACCGCTTTACCGACTCCGGCGACACCACGCACCACACCTTCCTGCCCGTTCTGAAGCTATAGCCCAGGAACTTACGCGTGTCAGGGCGCGCTACCGCACTCTTCTTCGCGTTGACCTTCAGCTTCAGCTTCCGGCTCAGCCAGCGCGTCAGCCCCGCCATCACACGGTTACCTGCCCGTTCACTTTTCACGTAGATGTTGCAGTCATCTGCGTAACGAGCGAACTTCAGCCCGCGTTTCTCCAGTTCCCTGTCGAAGTCGTCCAGCAGCAGATTCGATAACAACGGCGACAGCAGTCCACCCTGCGGCGTCCCTTCCGTCATCGGCATTACCAGCTCTGCTTCCATCACGCCTGCTTTCAGGAACCCGTAACTGTGCTCAGAGAACATGCTGTCCCACTGCCTCTGCAACACCTGCATCGTCGCCTGCTGGACAAAGCGATCCACCACCGCCGGAATACCCAGCAGGCGTTCGCCGCCGCCGGGTTTCGGGATGGAGACTCTTCTCACAGGGGATGGGCGGTAACTGCCGGACAGCAGTTGCGCTTTCAGCTCCAGCCAGTGATGCTTCAGATAGTCCGGCAGTTCGCTTGCGCTCATACCGTCTACACCTGCCGCGCCTTTATTGGCCTTTACTCTTTTCAGGGCTTGCCTGAGATTGACGGGTTCACAGATGGCTTCCATCAGCCATGCGGTTGACGGCGGACTTTCTCCATTCGTCGGTGCCTGCACGGTTTCAGCCCCCTGACAACGACCTTCCGGGGCCTCACCCCGTCCTTCCGCTATAGGGGCGCAATGCGTTTTCTGCTGCATGACCGGTCAGAACCTCTGCTGATACTCGTCACTCATTACCGTTCGGGCCTTCAGACAACCTTGTCCTACTATGCCCTCTGCTGACTCCTGTCCGCAGGTCAGCGCACCTTGCGATGCACCCAGTTCTGAATGCAGAACGCTGGACAGGCCTCCCGGGGTAAGCTCTGCCGCTTTCGCCACACACCTGCCCAATCTACCACCCCGGCTCTTGATGGTTATGGTCTTTGCAATCATTGGCTTGCTCCGCCAGCCGGGTAGGTCTTGTATCGGGTTTCTGTTCGTCAGGTCATGGTTTTGCTCCACGCTTCCTTCAGACCCCGCCTCACGACGACGCCCTTGCGCTTCGCTAGTCCTTCGCCACCATCAAGCTGGACAGGGGACTTTCACCCCCTAGCTGCTGAGCATGCCCGGCACACCACAAAAAAACCGGCCGGAGCCGGTGTGGTGAAGACATATTATAGAATGCGCATGTGGACGCGGCCATTGAGGTTCCCAGGTGCTGGGCGGCGGCGCAGTGTTCAATCCGACTATAGGCCGCCCGCTGTAATAGCCTCCAATGGGTTCTGTAGATCAATAACACCTTATTGATCGGCAGCACCAATAGTGAAAGGAAGTTACCCCCTGTCGCACTTCGGTAACAAATCGGCTTCGCCGTCGCCAATTAACAACCCGATGGGTTTATCGCCTCCGGGCTTAGTCTTGCATTTTCGTACGCACGCCAGGCCAGGATTAGTGCTATGCGCCGCAATCACCCATCGGGTATTGTTATTGCCTGTTCCAGGGCATTTTTACCAACAGATTTGCCATGCCGCACCAGCCACTGACGCCGGCGAAAATGAGCCCTGAGCCGATAAAACCGGACAAGAGAAAGAAACCGGGATTGACACCGTAACCCGCAATTACACCGGCCAGAATGAGGCTCCCGGCAGTGATCTGCACCTGTCGCATCAGAGGAAGGGTTTGTTTTTTATCCTGTACCGTGGGCAGCCCGGCCTGTTTCCAGGCGTTGATCCCACCGTCCATGATCATAAACTCCGTCGGCTTCACCATACGGGCCAAGACATCAGCGTTTTGTTTTGTACGGGTACCGGCCTGGCAATGAAAAATCACCGGATAGCGTGTTGAAGCCGTTTCTAGTTGTCTGCCCGCTTGAATTTCTGTTAGCGGCAGAGAAATGGCGCCGTCAATATGTTCTCGGCGAAACTCATCCGTTTCACGAATATCAACGATGACAGCCCCACGCTCTCTGAGGCGCTGGATCTGGGCTGGTGAAGCCGTGTTATCACTCATTGTCCTACCTCCGGGCAGTAAATTTCTTTCAGGATTGTTACCAGCTTCCGAACCGACTCATCTTTGATGAAGTAATTCATTCGCTGTGCCAGCCGCTTGCATTCAATAAGATTTTCCGCCTTCATCCTCGCAAGATGTTGTGACGTCGCAGAAGGACTCAATCCGACCACTCTGCTTAGTTCCCCCGCAGACGTACCGGGAGAGTCAATGAGCATACAGAGGATCAGCAACCGACTGGGGTTACTCATTGACCTGAGCAAACCTGAAGCTGCCTGGGCGCTTTCTTTAAGTTGAGCTAAACTGTTTTCAGGCATTTTATTTTAGAATTCACTAAACTTAGATAAATATAAAATACACAATTATGCGTACAAAACAAAAATATTTGTGCAAGTCATGAACAATGATAACTAAGACACTGTTTTATATATTAACAAGATATTTAAGCGGTAATAAATCGGTAAGCCCCGCAATATAAGCGTAAAAAAACCGGCTTTCGCCGGTTTAAAGTCATCGCACCGCTGCCAGTTAGTCGCACTTCGGCAGCCAGTCGGCGTCGCTCTCGTCACGCAACGCTAGGTTGGTTTGCATTCCCTGCTTAGTCTTGCGTTTCAACAGCACGATTTCATACTCACACAGCGTATTCGGCACCGTCAGGCTCATCGGGTGTTGGTGCCCGCGAGCCTCCATAAACGACAGGTAAGCGTGATACAGGTAACGGCGCGGGTTGGCCGGGCGAATATTGGCGTTCCCCATGTACAACCCGACCGGCATGCTGAGCGCCGCGAGGTAGCCGCAAAAATCGACCAGCGGATCGGCATGGCGCTTGACCGTCAATGCCTCCGCCAAGTTCTGCTGCGCCTGGAGCAACGCGCGCGCCGCGTTCGGGTTGGCAAAGCGCGGCATCAGGTGGCGCACGATCACCGCCAGTTCACCGCGGATTTTTGTCAGCAGTTGCGGATCACGCTTATTGGCCTGTATCGCATCCGGGAAGGTGGTGATCACCCGGCGACGGGACACGCCGCCGCTGCGGTCGCTAAAGCACATCGGGTTGTTGTTGACCGCAAAAATGACCGCCGGAATGTGCGTGGAATACGCATCCCGGTATTTCGGGTCGATGGCCACCGCGTCGCCGCCGGTAATGGCCTTGATGCCCGCGCCGTCGCCGTTCCATTTCTCCTGGTCGGGCAGGATAATCAGCGAGAACCCGACCACGGAAGAGCACTCGAGCGCGCCGACTCCAGGGTATCGATGGTGGACGAGGTGGTATTGTCCTGCCCTGCGAGCAGGTTGGCGACGGCGGCCATCACGCTCTTGCCGCTGCCGCCGGGGTCGGTCACTTCCAGGAACAGTTGCCAGTCGTAGCGGTTGGCCAACACCATAAATAACGCCGCGAGGATACACTCCTACTTTTCGGCCTGTTGTCCGGCGGCCCGCGTCAACCAGAGCTAGAAGTGCGGCGCATGCTCGGCCAGATTATCCCCGGCCTTGGGCGCGATATAGTCCACGCTGTTGACGGTGCGCAACCAGTTCTCCTGGCGGTGGCAGCAAAACCGCCCGATGACGGTATCAAACACCCCGTTACGAAAGCCGATAAGGCGGCGGGCCAGTTCGCCCATATGCGGCACCATCAGCTTGAGGGTGCCCAGAATGCCGTTGATGCCCGCCGCCGAGAATGGCGCGCGCACCGTCTGGAACAGCGCGGCGATTTCCCGGCACAGTTGGCGGTGCGGCAACACCTGCCATGCCCCGTGTTCGTAGCGGCAAATCTCTTCACCGAGCGATGGCACGGCCAGCATATTGCCATAATGCGCGGCCAACAGCTCGGCCTTTTCGCTGGCGCTCATAGCTTTCAGGTCGGCATCGCTGAGCGCATCAAACGGGCTGGTGACGGCCGGTTGGCTGAACGCCAGCAACTGCGCCTGCGTCGCAATCGCGCCCTGCGGCTGGTACACGTCGTTCCAGTCGCCCAGTATCTACGGCGCGGGTCTGGCCGGTGCCGTTCTCGGCAGCCAGCAACAGCCGCGCGTCCGGGTAACATTCGCGCAACGCCTGCGCCACGGCGGCTAGGTTGTTGGCGCTGAGGGCCACGCAGACCGTCTCGCCGGTCAGTTGGTGCACGGACAACCCGGTGGCGTAGCCTTCGGTCAGCCAGATAACGGCATTATCCTGGCCCGCCAGCCAGTGACAGGCCGCCTTGACCTGGCCCCCGGCCAGGGTCCGCTTGTCCCCGGCGGCATTAATCAATTGCACGTTGACGATATCCCCCGCGCAGTTAACCAGCGGCAACAGCAGGTCGGCCACCCGTTCCGCCGCCGCTTTCGCCGACAGCGATAAAACCTTTTCCACCAAGTTCAGGCCGTCACCGGCCCCGCACTGGTTGCAAATCCAGGTGCCGCGCCCATCCCGGGCCTCATAGATCTCACCACTGCACTGTCAGTTTGCTAGATTAGCGTCTTTAACGCGTCGACGGTAAAATCCTGCAGCGCTGCGTGGTTACCCGTACGGATTTTGATTGCCCAGTCCGGATCGCTCAGCAATGCGCGCCCCACGGCGATCAGATCAAACTCGTTGCGTTCCAAGCGCTCGATAAGGTTATCGAGGCTGGCGGGTTTGGCATCCTCACCGGCAAAGGCGCCCATAAAGTCGCTGGAAAGGCCAACGGATCCAACGCTGATGGTCGTTGCACCGGTCAGTTTCTTCGCCCAACCGGCAAAGTTTAACCCGCCTTCACCGTCGATATCGGGAAACTCCGGTTCCCAGAACCGGCGCTGAGAGCAGTGGAGTATATTCACACCGGCGTCAACTAACGGAACCAGCCAGTCTGCCATCGCTTCAGGCGTTGACGCGAGACGCGCTGCATAGTCCTGTTGCTTCCACTGGCTGACGCGCAAAATAAGCGGGAAATCAGGGCCAACCGCTTTGCGCATGGCCTTTATTACCTCAGATGCAAAACGTGCACGCTGTTTCAGGGTTGCGCCACCGTAGCCGTCGGTGCGCTGATTGGTTCCCGACCAGAAAAACTGATCGATCAGATAGCCGTGTGCACCGTGGATTTCCACCACGTCAAAGCCCAGCCGTTTGGCCTCGGCCGCAGCCTGACCGAAGGCAGCTATGGTGTCGGCGATAGCCTCATCGCTCATTGCCACACCGTGTGGTTGACCTGGAGCAATCAGCCCTGATGGGCTTTCCACCTCGGTATCCGGTACCCAGTCAGTCAGAAAACTGCTGACTGACCCCGTGTGCCACAGCTGCGGCCCCATCTTGCCGCCGGCGGCGTGAACATGGTCGATCACGCGCTGCCAGCCAGCCAGCGCTTTTTCACCATAAAAAAAGGGGATTTTGGGGTCATTACGTGAAGCAGGCCGGTTTATCACCGTACCTTCAGAGAGAATCAGGCCCACATCACCTTCGGCGCGACGCTGGTAGTAGGCGGCAATTGTTTCATCAGGCACGCCGTCAGTTGCAAATGAACGAGTCATGGGCGCCATCACGATACGGTTCTTCAGCACCAGATTATTCAAATGGAAAGGCTGAAACAGGATGTCGGCTTTGGATGAGGTCATAGGTTAACTCTCCGGTTAGGTTGGCGTCGTTCATAGTATATTATGCATATTACTCGTCAATCAGGTACCTCAACGCCACCTGGTTTCCCTGAGGGAACCTCTATGCTGAAAAAACCGGAAGACTGTTCCGCCACTCAATGCCTTCATCGTCTGCTACTCGAGCAAATTGCAGATAAATGGCCCGTTCTGATCCTCGCTTCCCTATGTGAAAAACCGTTGCGCTTTAATGAGCTCAAACGCGAGCTGAAAGTCATCACCCAAAAGTCATTGGCGCAAAGCCTCAGGCGGCTACAACGCAATGGTATTGTTGTTCGCTGGGTGATCACTGCTTCACCCATTGCCGTTGAATACGAAATCACCCCGCTGGGCCGAACGCTTAAAGACCCCATCGAGGCACTGTGCGCATGAACCCGAAGCTATCTGCCCGCGGTCGAAGCCGCGCGGCAAGCATTCGATATGGAGGAAATGACGCCGAATATGGTGTCAAAGGTTTAGGTTTGAAGAGAAGTATGTGTCGAAGAAGCGTAACTGGTGGGATTGGATAGCTGAGGGTAATGACGCCGATTAGCAGAAAGCCCGCTCCGGTTTCCCTTAAGCGGAATTTTCGAAATGTACAGCTCTGACTGTAAGAGCCTGCGCCAGCCATTGGCTAGTGACTTAATTCATGAGATAGCGCTATTTAAACATCCTTTCACCCAGCTTGATCTGTTCTCCATCGATGCTGAAATTGCCATTTCCCTAGTGGTATATCCGCCGTTTTTCCTCCCGGTCGACATCGTTCCAGTAATCCTGCCAACGAATAGTGGACACGTTATTAATCCAGTAAAATCGTAGCAATGAGTAAGATGAACTGATCCCAACTATTTGAGAGCGGCGAAGGGTTCAGCAGATGAGGAATGGATCCTCGCAGCTTTACGGCATCATGATGCCCAATACGGTACGCATAAAGCTCCCCGATAACTGGAGGAGCAGCAAGATGAAATATTCCCCTGTTGGCATCGATATTGCAAAACATCTGATGCAGATCCACTTCATTGATGAGCATACCGGTGAAGTTATCGATAAACAGATTAAGCGCGAAGCACTGCTAGAATATGTCAGCAATCGTGAATCTTATCTGATTGCTATGGAGGTCCCCGGTGGCTATCAGTACTGGGCCCGTGAGCTGGAAAAGCTAGGGCATAAGGTCAGATTGCTTCAGGTTACAGGGCAAATTCGTCAATCCCTTCATAATGGGCAACAAAAATGACGTGATGGATGCCGCGCTATCTAGATGGCGATCCAGCAACCGTCTAAAGCTGTCGCCGTCAAAACTGAAGAGCCGCAGGCCGCACTGTCGCTGCAGAAAATGCGTCGTCAGTTGGTGAAGTTCCGCACCGCACAGCTCAACGTGCTGCATGGATTACTGCCGGTGTTCGGCGAAACGGTGCGTAAGAGCCGGTTATCACTGGACAAGACGAAGCCTGAGGTACATGAACATCTGAAGGAAAATCTGCCGCCGTTCCTTATTTACCAGATTGAAGACCAGTACCGACGGCTCAGCGACCTTGATATGTAGATAGATAGCATTGAAAAACTGCCTGCCGCCTGGGCGAAACAGAATGAAGCCTGTCAGCGGCTCATGGATATCCCGGGCATTGGCCCGCTGGTCACTACCGCCGCTGTCGCCATGATGATAGATGCGGGAACCTTCCGTTCACGCGACCTGCATCGGTCTGGTGCCTGATCAAACTGGTACAGGCGGCAAGGTGCGGCTCCCGGGCATCAGTAAACGCGGTGATGCCTGTCTGAAGACGCTGTTTATCCATGGTACAAGGGCAGCGACGCTGCTGACGAAAGAGCCAAATCCATGGGTAACAGAGCTGATGAAAAGACGGCCAGCCAGCGTAACCGTGCTGGGGATGGCTAACAAGATAGCGCGTACAGTATGTACCCTATCGGCACATAACTGGACCTGCGACAAAAAACACATCAGCATCAGGCCGTTCTGAAGGGTATGGGCTGATAAACATTAACTCTTTCAAAATAAGGATGAATACTGAAAGGTTGCGAGGGCAGCCGTAGAGATAGCAACGACAGGTAAGACCATGACTAACTAAACTTGGATGGTCCTTTGAACTTTAAGCTCATTCAGGGAATAAGGCGTGAGTCAGCGGATCTCATCGAGGCCCGCAGCACCGGCTGCGCCAAGGTCGGATATAGAGCTACAACCGACCATCAACGTCAACACAATTGAAGCCTTGCAAACGGGATGCGTTCATATAGTGAACCATGACGCAAGCAAAATCTGTGAAAAGGGCATCCCGTAATCAATATACTACGGAGTTCGCTCGGCTAGACCAGCATTCTTGCCGCAGCAAAAACTAGCGGGGTGACATGGTTAATTATTACACACGATGCGCACCGGTATCCCTAGAGCATAATTACAATATTATATAAAAACCTCAGAGCGGCCCTTGCTGCAACGTTGATATGAATGCTCTGCGCCACGCGTGTAACCTGATAAGCGGTGCGCCGTCAGACGCTGGCCCGTGAAATAAAGTGCCAGTCCAGAACGACCCGCTCCGCCGGCGAATCGGGATTATTGATTTTATTCAGCAGCAGCCCCACGGCTTTGCGGCCGATGTCGGCGGATGGCTGGGCGATGGTGCTTAACTGCGGCGATACCATCTCCGAGAGTTCCGTGCCGTCAAACCCCACTATCGCCATATCATCGGGGATGGACAGTCCCGCCTCTTCAATCGCGCGCATCGCGCCCGCCGCCAGCGTATCCGAAACCGCAAACACGGCATCGGGACGACGTTCGCCCCGCAATAGATTCTCCATCGCCGTTTTGCCGGCGCAGAAGGTGAGATCGCTGGCGTATTCGACGGCGCGGTAGGTTAGCCCTTGCCGTTCCAGCGCCATTTTATAACCCCGCTCCCTCAATCGTGCATATTTATAACTCAGATCGTGGTTAATCAATGCGATACGGCCGCGTCCGCGCGTGATCAAATGCTGGATGACAAATCCGGCGGCATCGATATCATCGATCCCGACACAGGAGACGCCGCCGTCGTCGGCATATTCGGCGCACTGAACCCAGGGCATGCGATCGATCATGGTGGTTAATTCCGGTAGTTTCGAGAACGCATCCATGGTGATAATCCCGTCGACGATCTTGCCGGAGAGTAGCTTCAGGCTGGATATGGAACGCTGAATATCCGTGCCGGAATTACACAATAAAATGCGATAGCCGTTTTTTTCCGCTTCCTCTTCAATGCCTTTCACCACATCGGCGCAGAAGGGATTGGAGATATTCGACACCATCACCAGAATCATGGAGCTCCGGGCGGTTCGGAGCTGGCGCGCCAGTAAGTTGGGTTGGTAATTACTCTCGCTGATAGCCTGAAGTACGCGTTCGCGGTTTTTCGGTTTTACCGTATCGATATTGTTCAGCACACGGGAAACCGTCGCCACTGAAACCCCGGCAAGCCTGGCGATTTTCTGAATTGACATAACAATGACATATCCTGGAATTAACCACTTATTGGGGAAGGCTATCACAGTTTAACGGGGGACTGAATCAAAGCCCGACGCCATCCTTGCGCATCGGGAAATCCGTTCAGGAAGCGACGCTGACCCAACGCTGCTGCCGATGGCTTTTGATGATCGCCTCAATGATGAACATCACGTTGGCGCCGTCATGGAAAGTGGCGAACCCACGGCTATCCGGCGCCGGCGTTTTACCGTTACGAATAGCGGAATAGTACTGCAACATCATGTTCTTAAACGCATCAGGCCATCCTTCGATATGACCGCCGGGAAAGTGCGCCCACCCCGCCGCATCCGGCTCCATCAGACCGGGATCGTCCGACAGCCATTGGTTAGGCTGACTGCGATGCCCCACCCAGAGTTTCTGCGGCGTTTCCTGATCCCAGGCCACCGACGCCTCGCTGCCGTTCACCTCGAAGCTCAGGCTATTTTTTCTGCCCGCGCAGACCTGCGAAACATGAAAACCCCCCTTACTGCCGTCATCAAAACGAAATAGCACGAACCCCATATCCTCCGTGGTGACCGGGCGGTCTTCATCGCCGCCGGCCTCCTGACGCGCGGTAAAAGTCGAGCCGCCCCGCACGCCGGCTTTCCGGGTCGGCCAGACGATGGATAAATCCGCCATGACGTCGGTAATGCGCCGTCCGGTGACGAACTGTACCGTATCGCACCAGTGAGAGCCGATATCCGCCACCGCGCGCGAAACGCCGCCGATATTCGCCTCGACGCGCCAGTTGTAATCACTTTCCAGCAGCATCCAGTCCTGCAAGTAGCTGCCGTGCGCCGAGAAAAGACGGCCTGCCTGCCCATGACGCAACATGCTGGCCGCCTGACGGACCATGGCGAACTGGCGATAAACGAAACTGACGCCGTGCACCACGCCGGCCTCCTGCGCCATTTGAACCAATTCTCGCGCTTCATCCGCGGTCATACAAAGCGGTTTTTCGGAAAAAACGTGCTTGCCGGCCCGGAGGATCTTACGGTTAATGTCCGCGTGCAGGTGGTTCGGCGTACAGTTATGCACCGCATCCAGACCGGGATGCGCCAGTAACGCGTCCACATCGCCATACGCATGCGGGACATTGAGCTGCGCCGCTTTGGCGCGCGCCACCTCTAACGGTGTGTCGCAGAGCGCCACCACCCGGACGAACCCCAGACGGCGGATCGCTTCGATATGCGCCGGCCCGATAAAACCGGTGCCGATAATGCCGACATTAATCATGAGACGTTTCCCCCGGCGCGATACCCAATATTCTGCGCACGTCGGCGCGACGCTCCACTGCCGCGGCGAAATCGTCAAACGCGCGATCGGCGACAGGTATAATGTGCCGGCGAATAAATTCGCCGCCTTCGCGCGCGCCGGTTTCGCCGTCTTTCAGGCAGCACTCCCATTCCAGCACCGCCCAGCCGTCGTAGTCATGTTGCGTCAGCCGGCTGAAAATGCCTTTGAAGTCGATAGCGCCATCGCCGGGCGAGCGAAAGCGTCCGGCGCGGTCCGACCAGCGTTGAAAACCGCCGTAGGCGCCGCTTCGCCCATTGACGGTGAATTCGGCATCTTTCACATGAAACGCTTTGATGCGCGAGTGATAGAGATCGATAAACGCCAGATAGTCCATGTGTTGCAGATAGAGATGGCTGGGATCGAACAGAATATTGCAGCGCGGGTGATGATCCACCAGTGCCAGAAAACGTTCGAAGGTCGCGCCATCATGTAAATCCTCGCAAGGATGAATTTCATAACAAACGTCGATCCCATGCGCGTCAAAACAATCCAGTACCGGCCGCCAGCGGCGCGCCAGTTCATGGAACGCTTCGCTCAGCAACGTCTGATTATGCGGCGGCCAGGGATAAATATACGGCCAGGCGAGAGAGCCGGAAAAGGTGGCATGCGCCCGCAGCCCCAAATGTTCCGAGGCCTGGGCGGCCCGTTTCAGCATGCCGGCCGCCCAGGCCTGGCGGGCGGCGCTATCCCCCCGCACCGCGTCGGGCGCAAAACCGTCAAACGCATCGTTATAGGCCGGATGCACCGCCATCAGTTGCCCTTCCAGATGCGTGGACAGCTCGCTGATGACCAGGCCATGCTGCGCCAGTTTGCCGTTAACCTCATCGCAGTAGGTCTGGCTGGCGGCGGCCAGTTCCAGATCGAAAATCGTTTTATGATTACAAGGGATCTGGAGCGCCTTATATCCCAGAGAAGAGACCCATGCCGCCAGCCCCTCGAGGGTATTAAACGGGGATTGCTCCCCGATGAACTGCGCCAGGAAAATCCCCGGCCCCTTAATGGTTTTCATTTCACCTCCGAATACTCAAACCCTCTCTTTCTCGTCATATTTGAACGAAAAGAGGAAAATAAGCGCGATAACCGCTGCGGCAACCGCCGGGATCCACCAGAACGTCACCCATGCCTGCGGCACCGTCTGACCGGCCACCAATGCGTTGTACAACGCGCCGGAAATCTGCGACCCCAGCAACATCCCAATCCCGTAGGTAAACATGACGATCATGCTCTGCGCCTGCCCCTTGACTTTGTCCCCGGCCACACGCTCGGTGTAGATAAAACCGACGACGAAGAAGAAGTCATAACAGACGCCATGCAACAGAATACCGATATACAGCAGCCAGCGGCCTTCTTCACTCACTCCCAGCGCAAAGAACGCGTAGCGAACAAACCAGGCGAACATCCCGATAAACAGCATGTATTTCACCCCCAGCCGTCTGAACAACAGCGGGATCACCAGCATGAAGAAAATTTCAGACATCTGGCCGAAAGACATGGCGGTACTGACGTCTTGCACCCCCGCATCGGCAAGATAAGAGGCTGTATAGGCGTAGTATGTACCGAGAGGAATGGAAATCAGCGTGGCGCACAGCGCGAAGATAAAGAAATGCCGGTTTTTCAGTAAGGCAAACGCATCGGCACAGAGCAGATCGCGCAACGCCACGGGCAAGCCTTTGGCCGGCGCCGGCGTATGCGGCAACGTCAGGCTATAAACCGCCAGCACCATAGAACATATCGCCGCCAATGAGAAAATATGCACCGTTGAGGAAATACCGGTCACGCCGATAAAAATGCCGGCGACGATCCAGCCGATAGTGCCGAATACCCGCACCACAGGAAAGGTTTTATCAATATCCTTCAGGCTGTGAAAGGCGATGTTGTTGGTTAATGCCAGCGTCGGCATATAACAAAGCGTATAGCCGAACAACAACGCGATCAGCAGCGTGCCGTTTTCGCTGATCAGCGCCTGCGGCACGAACCACAGAATGGCCGCGCCGGCCACATGCATGACCGCCATCACTTTTTGCGACGGGAAGAAGCGGTCAACCAGCATTCCCAGCACAAACGGCGACAGGATAGAGGCTATCGGTCCGGCGGAAAACGCGTCGCCAATCAGCAATGACATATTGTGCTGCGTCATCACCAGCCCCAACGTTACCGACCAGCTTCCCCATATAAAAAATTGCAGAAACATCATCAGCGATAACCGCGGCACAATAAACCGATGCTGCGCGCCCGCCCTTTCACTACTTCCCGTTGTTGACATCATTTTCAGCCTCACCAGGTAAAAGTAATCGATTACAAAAAAACACAACTAAAATGTAATCGATTACTTTTAAGGTTACACCATCCCTGTTCAAATTTGGGATAGCAGTCACGATAAAACCTGGCGGTAGGCAAGGCGACAACGCGTCGCCTCTATGGGCATCACGGAAAAGGGTTATAAGGGATAAAGGCGTCGTCTGGTTGGAAGGAACGCGTCGGCCGGAGAAATCAGGATTTTGGATAAACGCCGGCGGCGGTCCCAATAGAACGCGCTCCGGCTGCTGTCCAGCGCCTGGAACCGGCCGCCGGGGCGCTTACGGCCGGCGCAATTCCGTTGCGCCGGCATCGTAAGCGCGTTTCACTTCGATTTATTAAGGAAAGTCACGACATCCTGGGTAAAACGCAGCGGATTTTTGAACGCCAGGAAGTGATCCCCTTGTTGTTCTTTCGTGTAGACAAACAATTCCGATCCCGGAATAACGGAATGCATCCATTGCTGACTGGGAACGTTATGGCTGTAATCGCCAGTGAAAATAGCGGTCGGCACATTAATTTTATGGCGGATCACGTCACGCCAGTCGTTTGTTGCATGGTCAAAAAGCACCAGCGAGAGAAATTTGGGATCGTTTTTTATGAATTCACGCGCAAGCGCCTCTGAATTTTGAAAATATTTCGAGTCCATCGCCGCGTAACGTTCCATTGCGGCCATATCCACAATCTGATTATTGGTCGCCGCGCCCTGGGTAAATGCCGCAATCATGCGTTCCGGCGAGGTCGTCATTCCGCCGGCTTCCAGACGCTCTTTTTCCGACCAGTCCGAATGGGTGTAGATAGAAATCGGTTCGTCAATAAAAATCAGCTTGTTGATATTTTTTGTTCCGAAAAGATCGATATACGACCAGATGACCGACGCCCCCATCGACCAGCCGCAAAGGTTCACGGATTTTGCGCCGATATGGTCGGTAAACTCTTTAAGATCGGCGCCGTAACGCGACAATCGGTTGCCGTACTCCACATTTTGCGACAACCCCTGATTCCGTGGGTCAAGCACATAAACGTGATATTGCTTACTGAGCAGAGACATAATATTGACATACTCCGCCCCGTTCCCCGACCAGCCGGGAATAAAAATCAGGGGATCGCCTGCTCCCGCTTCCCAGTAGCTCAGCTTGACGCCGTCACTGGTGGTAAATGTGTTTATCTGTAATCCCTTGAAATCCGACAATTTTTGCGGTAATCCTTCAATTTTGTTCGGAAAAGTAAAATCCCGGCCAAGCGCCGTTACCACATCGGCGGCATGGACAGAACAGGCGGAAGCCATTAATAACATAACGCTGACTATTTTGATGATATGACGCATAACGTTTTACCTTGCAGGTGTTATCCGGCCGGATGCACGGGGACAGTAGTTTGAAGATCGACAGAAAAGCTTAGTTAAATCCGCTGGATTGATAAACAACTAAAAAGCATCAACATTGGAAACAATATATTTTAAATCATGTCGGCCATATCCATCGATGGTTCTTCGGTGCCCGCAAGCGAGAACATTGACGGCGCTGGGCCGGTTATTTTTGGCTATAGGCGAAAGTGTCCGGTCGCAAGCCGGGCGTCATTGAAATTTACTCCACGCCGAACTTCGGGTAAAAAGAAGACAACGGCAAAACGGCCATATCGAGAGGTAACACGAAGAACATATGAAAATGTCAATTGTTGGTACTGGTATGATTGTCAAGGAGCTTTTACCCGTCCTCAAAGAACTCGACCTGACTCTGGATGCCATTCTTGCCACAGAACACTCCCAGAGCAAGGGCGAGGCATTGAGCCAAACATACGGTATTCGCAACGTATTTACCGATTACGATTTATTGCTGGCAAGCGACTGCGATGCCGTGTATATAGCATTGCCCAATCATTTACATTATACATTCGCCAAAAAAGCCCTCGAAAAAGGCAAGCACATTATTATCGAAAAACCCATTGTTCCGCACCTTGCCGAGCTTTACTCCTTGTATGAACTGGCGAAGAACAATAACTTAATCATTCTTGAGGCCATGAATATTCACTATCTCCCGGCCTATGCCGACCTCAAAAATAAAATCAACGACATTGGCGATATAAAAATCGTTCAACTTAATTATAGCCAGTATTCGTCCCGTTATGACGACTTCAAAAAAGGAATTATCCACCCTGCGTTCGACAAGGAAAAATATGGCGGCGCCTTGATGGATCTCAACATCTATAATATCCACGCCATCATTGGACTTTTCGGTTCGCCGAAGACATTCAGCTACTCGGCGAATATAGAGAAGGGCGTGGATACCAGCGGGATACTTTCTCTTGATTATCCGGGTTTCAAAGTATCAAGCATTGGCGCAAAGGATTGCAAAGCCCCGATAATCAATACCATTCAGGGCACAACCGGAAATATCGTTATTAGAACGCCGCTCAATAGCATGACAAAATTCACAATAAACCGGAATGACGGCGCATCAGAAGAGCTGGACTTTAATCAGGGAAAACACCGGCACTTTTATGAATTTAAAAAATTCAATGAAATCATCAATGACAACGACACGGCGGCGGCAAACACTATGCTTGATATCAGTATGCAAGCTGTGCGTATCCTTGAGTCATCCAGAATGACGCCATGATGAAAGAATGAACGCGCGGCGGGCGCCGTCAGCCCGACGGCGAAACGACGGGCAATAGGCTATGCCGCCCATGTTCATTCGGCGCGTATCGCCGGACAATAACCACTGGATAAAAGCAAGGATCATCACCATGGATTCCGTCACACAGGCTCTGTTGGGAGGCGCAATACAAGGCAGTCTGCTGGGGCGGACGCAGGGACGGCGCGCCCTGTTCTACGGAGCCGCGCTTGCAACCCTGCCGGATCTGGATGTACTCATCCCTTATGCCGATCCGGTGTCGGCGATGACCTATCACCGCGGTTTTACGCATTCCCTTTTTGTGCTGACCGGACTGGCGGGATTGCTGACCTGGCTGATTCGGCGGCGTTGGCCCGATGCGCCCTATCGCCGTGGACGTCTGTTTTTCACCTTATGGCTGGTCCTTATCACCCACCCGCTGCTGGATGCGTTTACCGTCTACGGCACCCGGCTCTTCTGGCCGTTTCCCGCCGTGCCTGAAAGCTGGTCGGCGGTTTTCATCATTGACCCCGCCTACACCCTACCGTTGCTGGCTGCCGTGGTTTTCGCCGCGCGAAAAGGACTTAATACCCGCAGTATCCGTATATTATCCGTCGCGCTGGCGCTCAGTACCGCCTACCTTGCTTTTGGGATGGGCGGACGCATGCTGGCTGAACAGCGGGTTTCCCATGCCATGCGCAATCAGGGGATCGCGGTGACGGAATTACGCGCCGTGTCCATGCCGTTCAATGCTCTGATATGGCGCGTCATCGCCAAAACCCCGGACGGCCACTACTACGAATCCGTAAGCAGTTGGTTTGACGATAGACCACCAGAATGGATTCGTCTTCCGCTTCATCCCGATATCGCGCACATCGTAAACGGCGTACCGCTGCACGACAGGCTGCGCTGGTTTACCAATGACTGGCTGCGTTACGACATCATCGGTAACGCGTTGGTCGTCAGCGACTTACGAATGGGGATTGCCGGGCAGTACACCTTTCGTTTCAAAATGGCCGAATGCGCCGCCGATGGGAAGTGGGTCACCGTGGTTCCCTCCGCCTGGTCAAGCGGCATGCCCAGCCTGACGGAATTGAAGCTGATGATGAAACGTATTTTTCATCAGCAACCGCCTTTGCCGCTGTCCGCCTGGTCGGCGCCCTATGCAGAGACATCCGCGGCGCACACCTGCGATCTCGCCATGCCGGTCGGCAAGCCGGCATCGTCATAACCGTCGGCGTTCACTTTTGCCGCGCGCTTGCGCGGCAAAAGTGAAATGCGTTATCATCCGCCCCGGCTATCTACTTTTACATCGTTTTGATTATGCGTTCACTGAGTCAATCTTCAGTGGGATTTTTTTGTTCGCTTGATTAACCGTGCTGGTTGATAAGCGGAACAGTGATGTAAAAGGCCATTCCCATGTCATTTTCCTCCATTCGCAATTTTTGCATTATCGCCCATATCGACCACGGTAAATCCACGCTGGCCGATCGTTTTATTGAACTCACCTCTACCGTGGCCCGGCGGGACATGCGGGAACTGCTGCTCGACTCCATGGATATTGAGCGTGAACGCGGCATCACCATCAAACTGCAAACGGTGCGTATGCGCTATCAGAGCGATGAGGGCCGCCAGTATCAATTCAATCTAGTGGATACGCCGGGACACGTCGATTTTTCCGCGGAAGTTTCGCGCAGCCTGGCCGCCTGCGAAGGCGCGATACTGCTGGTTGACGCCGCGCAAGGCGTTCAGGCTCAGACCATCGCCAATCTCAATCTGGCTCGACGACATGGCCTGACCCTACTGCCGGTCCTGAACAAAATTGATAGTCCGCAAGCCGATATCGCCGGCGTGATGCAGCAACTGGCCGACATTCCCGGCCTGGATATCAGCACGGTGTTGCCGGTATCGGCAAAAACCGGGGAAGGTGTGGCCGCCGTGCTTGCGTTCGTCGCTCGGCATTTCCCCTCCCCGCTCGGCGAATCGCACACCTCGCTCCGGGCGTTGGTGTTTGACTCCCATTACGATCCTTATCACGGCGCCATCATGCATGTGCGTATCGTGGACGGCAGCATCAACACCGGCGATGCTCTCTGTTTCATGTCATCCGGTTTTCGCTTTGAGGTCACTGAAACCGGGGCTTTCCTACCCGCACGCCAGCCGTGTGAAAAACTGGATACCGGAGAAGTGGGCTATATCGCCGCCGGAATTAAAGATGCGGGCGCGATCCGCGTCGGCGATACCCTGACGCTGGCGGCGAATCCCGCAACCGAAGCGGTTTCCCGCTATCAGGAGATGAAACCGATGGTGTTTTCCGGGCTTTATCCCGATGCGGATGACGATCTGAAAGGATTGCGCAACGCCATGGATAAACTGTCTCTTAATGATGCGGCGCTGCACATTGAACCGGAAGTCTCCGCCTCGCTGGGCGCGGGCTTCCGCTGTGGTTTTCTGGGGATGCTGCACATGGATATCGTCCGCGAGCGCCTGAAGCGGGAATACGGCATCTCGGTGATTGCCACCGCGCCAAGCGTTGAATATCGCGTCTGGTTACATAACGGCCAATGCCTGAGCGTCGATAATCCGGCTCATTTTCCGGGCGAAGACGTGCTGAATTACGTCGAAGAGCCTTATGTCGTCAGCACCATTCATACCCCGGATACCTATGTGGGCGCCATGATGGAATTCTGCGCCTCCCGGCGCGGCGAGTTTGTGGATATGCGCTATCTGGACGGCGGCGCCGTGCGTCTGACCTGGGCGATCCCGCTTAATGAGATGGTTTTCGGCTTTTTTGATACGCTCAAATCCCTCACCCAGGGCTACGCCACGCTGGATTACGAACTCTCAGGCTATCGCCGCGCCGATCTGGTGCGTTGCGATATTTATCTCGATAACCAACTGGTGGACGCCTTTTCTTTTATCATCGCCCGACAAAAAGCCTGGGCGCGGGCGTCCGAAATCGTGAAAACGCTGAAGTACGTCATCCCGCGCAAGCTGTATCCGGTGCCGGTGCAAGCAAAAGTGGAAAACCGCTTCATCGCGCGGGAAGATATCCCACCGTTGCGCAAAAGCGCGCTGGCACAAGGATTTCAGGGCAGCCTCTCGCAGAAAAAACGGCTCATTCGCAAGCAACGCGAAAATAAGAAACACAACATCGGGTTTTCAAAACGGGAAATCCCACGCGAGGCGTTTATGGCGATTTTGGCGATTGACGGCTGATTATCCATCGCCGCCGGATACGGCGGCCGAAGCACACAGATCGCCCTGTATAGACAGGGCGTATTTGTCAACCGCTCTCAGGAAGAGACTCACGGCGACGGCCCGCCATGAGCGATAAATCAAGTTTGATTAAAAACGATAGAGATAACCGACGCTCACCATCGTTTGGCTTGAACTGTCGACTAACGGGCTATCTTTGATGGCGCTGCCGAACCGGGTGGCGCTCGCATCAAGAAACAAGGTGTGACGCCGCGCCAGAGTGTAATCCATGCGCACCCCCGCCTCAACATTGGTGGCAGACTCCCCCTCATAAAAACCGCGGTTTGGACGCGCTTCTGAACGCCTCACGCCATAATAGTAATCAACGAATTTGCTATCCACCCACGCAACGCCCAACCTCGGCGTTATGCCAAAAGCGCCGGAGGAAAAACGCCGCTCCGCCTGCAATTTTGCACGAGAGCCCTTGCTATTGCCGGAAACGTCGCCGAGAACTTCCGCCGAAAGATCGACGATGCCCGTCTTCCACATCATTGCCCCCCCTGCCCATATACTGCCCTTGCGATCATCCATGCCGGCAAGGAACGGGGAGTCGTCCGCATCATAGCCGTCCCCGGCGTATCTGGCCCTCAGGCTCAGGGTAACGGATTCATTGGAAAGGAGTTTTAAGTCCAGCTTTGGAACAGAAGCGCTAATCCATCTGTTTTCGTACGAAAATAGCGGTAAGGGAACAACATCAGTATCAATATCGCGATAAGGCTTCTGAACAACGGCAACGCCCGCGCCTAATGCCCATGTTGAAGATCCATCTCCGTCGGGCTTGGCAGTTTGCGCAGCCGCCATCGGCGCCCAGGACAGCGAAACGGTAAACATCGCCAATGCCGCCGATACGGAACAGCTGGTCAATCTGAAAGAATCGGTGGGGTGCTTCATTGCATAGTCCTTTTTTAACGTAAGTGAGGAAGCTCAAGGGCCGTCAATCTTGAATCGTCCCTGGAGCCAGAAAAACACATCCATCATTCGTGCTGTAGTGACCCGCCCCCTCTTTGTGAACCCGTTCGAGCGAACACTCAACAGGCTGCACCACGCACTTAAGATCAACCTAACATCATGATATTTAGCACAAAAAATACATCAGATCGCTCCGTTACGGGAGGGCATATTCCGCCTAGCCAAAGCGCCTCAGACAGGATGAAATCAATTCACCGGTAACGCACCTTCGTACAGATCGTCACATTGTTATTTACATACAGTATGAGATAGATCAACAATAACGAAACGATACTGTTTCGTTTCATTGTTGTCAATACGCAGCAATCGAGAGGGAAGCTCTAACAGGAAAAAATGCAAAAAATCAACATAACCAATTATTATATATGAAATTAAACTCCTAAATCCTCGTTAGAAAATACTCACTGATAACGTGAACGTATAATACATTACCATGTTGATATTCCAACGAATCAGCTGTTATCCAATTAAAGAAAACTACCGTCAACAAGACAATTTTTCACTCAGTTTAATTATTTTTCTAGAAAAAAATACATTCTAACATCATTAAACAACAGGGAATTGATGACTATCAAAACAGTTAGCCTCGTAATATAGAAGGAGAAGCATTATGAAAAAACACGACAAACCATTTTATTCAATGAGTAGAATACCTGACTGGGTTACAATAAGAGAAGCAGTCAAAATAGCTACTCTATCGACGAATATAAAAATAAAAAAAAGAGATATTTATCGAGATGCCTTATGTGGGAAAATACACCTCTCCATTTATTTTCAGTCTCCTGTTAGGTTAAGAAAAGTAAAAACCTTAAATAACAAAGTAAAATTAAAAAAAGCAGAAAACAAACTTACCCATAGACTTTGCTTGCTTGAAAAAGATTGCTTCATTAATAAAAGAGATTTAATTATCGACACTGAGGGAGAGTACTTTCTTTCTAAAAACAAAATCCTTGACACACCATTAATAGGATACGAATATATTTTAATACAACATTTACTAGCTCAATCGTTGAGTATTCCATCGCCGATGACAGAGAAAAACACAATAAACTACGGTTTTTCCACTATCATTTCAGGAGAAATATTTCAGGTATTTGAAGAAACCACATGGCAAGAAAGGATGAAAAAACAAATAAAACTACTACCTAAAAACATCGCCCCCCAAATTCACGATCGCATTATCTTTCACAACATAAATAAATATTGTCGAAAAGAACACTTTCCGCTCCACGCCCTACCTCTAGATGCCTGTTTCGTTCTCCGCCATACTGAGCTTGAAAAATTAATCCAGATACTGGCGAAAAATAAAACTATATCAACTTCTACAACACGGATATCCACCCCGCTATCGCGCTTGTTCTGGCTCTCCTGCAAGCATAATGAGGCCATCAGTCCATTGGTTAACCAGCCTTACAAGCTGCTGTCCATCTTTGAACAATGGGCATTAGCCGACGGTATAACGGATCGTCTAAGCGGCGAGACACTAAAAACTGCTCTTGAGCGTGGCTCACCATCTTTCCTTGGGGTATCAACATCATCAAGATAAGCATTATTTGACTGAACCCCGTATTAAGGGTTTTCCAATCCTTAATACGGGTTCATTAACTTTATCCCTGCTCCTGTTTGTGTTGTCGTGTCATTTCCGGACATAACCCATTTCTGCCACAGGAGGATACTATGACATCACATCAGCTATTACGACTAAAGCAGGTTGAAGAAAAAACCGGTTTAAAACGCTCGCAAATATATCTGTATATGAAAAGCGGCAACTTTCCTCATTCGGTCAAAATAGGTCCGGCCAGCGTAGCCTGGCTCGAATCTGAAATTGATGAATGGATCAATATTAAATTAGCCAACCGTTAATCATTTTTTCAGAGGAAAAGGATGATGAAAGATAATCAAGGTACCCTTTTATCCGTGAAACTGGACCAACTCAGGGCCTTTGAACTCGATCCCAGAATTATCCGGAATCCCTATTATGAGGAAATCAAGACATCAATTAAAAACCGCGGGCTCGACCATCCTCCGAAAATCACCCAACGACCAGGCGAAAGCCATTATATTGTATTCAATGGCGGGAATACCCGACTGTCTATTCTGAATGAACTCTGGCTGGAGACGCAGGATAAAGTATTCTGGGATATCACCTGCCTGTTCCACAAATGGCTGTCCGGTCCTGTAGAGCGCGGTAATTTACACTGTCTGCTCGGTCATCTGGTCGAGAATGATCTGCGCGGTTCGCTGACATTTATTGAAAAATCCCTGGCCGTACAAAAAGCGGCTGATATTTGCCTGTCGCTCTATGGCGCGATGTCCCAAACAGAATTACTCCAGAAACTTGATCAGGCCGGCTATGCAATCCACCAGTCGGTATACAGCAGAATGACAGCGACGATTAACTATCTCCTGCCTCATATTCCGGATTTGCTGTACAGCGGCCTGCCTAAAACCACCATTGAAAGGTTGTTAATGCTGCGCGCCTGCACATCAAAATTCTGGGATACCCAGTATCAATCTGTCGCTGGCAAACCTGACTTTAATGATGTCTTCGCTATGGCTCTTATCCCCTTTAATGGCCCGCTGGCGGGTTTCTCGTATGACGGTATTCGGGACGAACTAACGGGACTTATCAGCCAGGCGCTGGAGATCGATTACAATGCCGTGGCATTGATCACCGATGCCGGGGCTCAGAAACGCCAAGCGCTATTGGGATCACCAACCCCAACACTCCCTGAGATCAACGAGCAACGCCGTTATCAACCAGAGGTCAGAACGGTCCTCTCAACACCCCGAAATACGGCGGACGAAGTACCGGAACAAAATGACGAACCTTTTTATGATTCTCACGCAAAACCCGGATCCGCCCCTTCTGTCAAGCCCCATGCTGCAGGGAAAGAGGAACAGGAAAGCGAAAGCGGGAATATCACCGATACTGATCCGGCGGAGATATCGCCCCTGGAACGCCCGGAGGCTGGATGGGATATCGAGCCTGTCTTTGACACTACCGAAAATCTGCCATCGCTTGCCGAACAAACGGCATGGGGGCTGGCGGCAAAAGCCGGTCTGGAACATCTGATACAACCCTCGCAGGAAAACGGCTTTGATTTGGCAGAGCCAGACAGCCCGTTGTCGAATGAGGCTCGTACCTACTGGCAACTTCTGTCTTTTCTGGCGCAAAAAATGGGGGGAGCCGCGTCACTGTGGCAGCATTTATTACTGGGCTCCGCGATGACGTCAGCCGGATTTGGCGACGATGTGGTCATAAATATTTTCCAGTTGATCCGTCTGCTGCGCCGCCTGCATGAGAAACAACGGGAGGAGGCATCATCATGATCCCGTCACTGAACTACGCGGTATTGACTGACGTACTGCATGCGCTGAAAGAAGGCAACATTCGCTACTGCGAAGCGCTGGGTTTCACTTACGACGAAATGAACGCCATCAATCAGTTATCCCTAGACGAGCTGTTCATTGTCAGCCGGGCGTCCGCGCAGTTTATGAATGTCACGATCCAACACGAAGTTCTACGCCAGATCCTGGCTCAGTCCCGTCAGGAGGTACTCCTGCAACAACAGATTAACCGGGCCATCTGTCTGGGCGGTTCAATTGAGCTTCTGAACCAGTATTTTGGCCTGTCGTCTAATGAAATCAGCGCCCGACGCCGGTTGCTAGGTATATCTATTTCTCAGGGCCGGACGCAAATCCCGGATGAAGATACCGATGCTGAAATCTGGGTTCGTTGGCAAAAACGACGCCCGGAAAACATCGACTCGCTCAACGCGCTGGACATCATGATGCAAGTTACCGAAGAACTCTCATCACAAGATGAGGGCCCGTCGCTCACCGTGGTCTGGAACCGCATCACGCTTTGCGAAAAAGAAGCATCGGACAGGAGGAAATCACATGCCAGATGAAATCGATCGCGATCAGGAACTCAATGAGCAGCAGTTGGAAAAGCTTATCGAAAAAAACCGTTTCAGACCTGCTGCAACGCCATCATTGTCTTACTGCCGGCTATGCGGTGAACGCATTCCAGACAAACGGCGTGGGACATTGCCCGGCGTAACAACGTGTATTGATTGCCAGGCAAAGCTTGAGCGCCAGCTGCGCTAAGAATAAGACGACCCAAAGGCGGGGAGTTTCTTTCTCTGCGTGTTTTTCTTATCAGTGCAATCGATAGACATAGTTTTTACCGATTAATATCTCACTTTCAAACGGAAACGGTCTAAAAATATTCTGGCAGAATATTTTTAGACCGTTTCCTATCAATAATAAGAAAGTCAAAATTATAGCCTATCAAACCAGCCAGCCCATTTCCTTCATTTTTATAATTGGTTTTGCAATATCACCCTAGAATAAACTGTAACACCCTGTCCGCTCCTTCATTTGCAGGAGCCTCTCATGAACGAAAACGAACAGCAAAGCAGCCGGGATAATTACCGTCTCACCAGCGGCCCGTTACGCAGCGCCATCACCATTGAACTGCACACCCATTTGGCGACCCAGCTGTGGCAGGGGCGCCAGGCAAACCCGGAAGAAGATGTCCACGGCATCATCGGGATGCCGCGTTTCCTTAATATCATGAATATCCTCCGCCTGGATGCCATCACCGACAACCCCTATGCCGATATCTGGATGCTGAGGCTGGAAGAACGGTTACTGTCCGCTCGGGAGGAAATGAACGCATTAATCGGCAGTATGGACGCCGTATTCGCCCAGATCCCGGAAATGATGACCGTTGAAAGCTGCCTCAGTATCCAGCCTGCGCGGTTCCCGGTGTTTGCCGCTTCCCAGTTAGGGTTTATTGCCGTCTATCTGCTGACCGATTTCGACAAGCTGATGCGCAACCTGATGCTGGCGAATCACATGGCGCTGATTAACCGCGTGGAGCTCAACGACATTCGTCAGCGCGGCGGCAACCTGATCCGCAGTATTTTTGTGCTGGCCCAGAAATACCGGCGTATTCCCGTTACCCGGCAGGATATCCGTGACGGCAATGCCCGCGCACAGGCGGCGGAAGAATTAGCCGGTCCCGTGCCGGACGATATCTTTAAGGGCTCCCGACGCTCGGCCTATGCGCCACCGCTCCGGTTTGCCTCAGAGGATAGACCTGAACCTGTGGCTGATATTCCGGCCTCTGCGCCAGATGAACCTTCCGCCGATGGGCCAGACCTTGACGTATCGACGGTTACTGCGACAGAGCCCGGAGACGACGATGACTGATCCAGCCTCCATATACCAGGCGCTGACCCGCGAGGACTGGTTTGCTTACGAAAGCTGTCTAAAAGGCCTTTTAAGGGTAAGGGAGCCGCAATTATCAGCGCAATCTGCGGCAGACGCGGCGGCGACCCTGCACCAGCTACAGACGCGGATCATTCACCGTGCCTGGCGCTGGCCGTTACGAAACTTACCCTTGCTGTTATGCCGTGGGCCAGCCCGCTCTGGTGCAAATTTTCTGCGCTGGCGCAATCAGCAGAACAATCGCTCCGGCACACCGGCATGGCGCGCGCTGCTACAGGACGCCTCACAACCGCCGCAAATCAGGGACGCGCTGCTGGCGATCGAACAGGCTCGGATCCTCTTCAACATGCAGATGTCGATAACCACCTTCTGCTGTGCCAGATCCGTGAATGCTCCCTCAAAATGGCTGACGCCCGTTCAGCCGCGCTATCGGCGTCAGCCTCCCCTGCAACATATCAATACGAGGATAATCAATATGGCCCAACGTGGATTGAATAAAGTCTGCCTGATCGGTTTTCTGGGACAGGATCCGGAGGTGCGTTATACAGCGGATAAGCAGCCAGTCACCGTTTTTTCGATCGCCACCGGGGATATCTGGAAAGACAAGGAAACCGGGGAAACCAAAGAACGCACCCAATGGCACCGGATTGTAGTGTACAACAAACTGGCGGAAATCGCGGCAAAACACCTGAAAAAAGGAACGCAGGTGTATCTGGAAGGACGGTTACAAGTCAGAAAATGGCAGGACAACCTGGGCGCGGAGCGGCTGTCCACCGAGGTGGTTATCGATATTAACGGCACGCTGCACATGCTGAGCAGTAAACCTGATACAGACAAAGAACCGGGATCCTCTCCTGAAACGGAAAATAACGAGTAACTCGCTCTGGTGACGCCCTGACGGGCGTCATTCTTTTTTTACCGTATTGAATTGATACGAGACCGTGCCGGTTCGCAGCGGTTAATTAACCGATCTCATTCGTCTCCATGAGGTCACCTACATGCAATCACATAAAAATTTTCCAACAGATTCAGTCCGGCATGTTATCAGCTTATCGGGCGGCAAAGATTCGCTGGCATTGTGGTTATTGGCTCGCGAACAGGGCATAAACGCGACCGTCGTTTTTGCCGATACGGGTCATGAACATCCTTATACTTATGACTATCTCTCTGTGCTGGAGCAAAAATTGGGCGTCGTGATGCGCGTCAGGGCTGATTTTCGGCAACGTATCATCAACAAGCGCCATTATATTCAGCAAATCTGGCCGCAAAAGCTGGTTGAAAAATATCATTTTACGCCGCAGGAAGCGGAACAACGTATTCACTATGCCCTGGCAGAAATGTATCCGCGTCATATTCCCTTCCTTGATTTATGTATTCTGAAAGGCCGCTTTCCCAGCACCTGCGCCCGGTTTTGCACATTTGAACTGAAGCATCGCCCCATTGACGAGCAAATAATCACCCCATTGCTGGCCCGGTATGACGATGTGATTAGCTGGCAAGGCGTGCGCGCCCAGGAATCCGCATTCCGCGCCAGACTGCCAGAACTGGAACAGGATGTGGGCAATAAAATGGGCTTGCACGTCTATCGTCCTTTACTGCACTGGACGCATGAGGACGTATTTTCGTTGGCAAGACGTCACGGCATTCCGCCGAATCCGCTCTACCAACTGGGGTGCGCACGAGTGGGCTGCATGCCCTGTATCCATGCTCGAAAAAAAGAATTGGGCGTGATTTTCCGCCGTTTTCCGGAACAGATCGAACGCGTAGCGCAGTGGGAGCGGATTGTCGCAGCCTGCTCCACGCGCGGCAACTCGACCTTTTTCCCTTCCACCCGCGATCCGGGAAAAGCGGAAAAAGATACCTATAAAATCAGCCTCGACAGCCACGGTATCCAGACATACCGCGGCTGGGCGTTTTCAAAACACGGCGGAAAGCTGTTTGATGATATTGCCGCATTAAATGATGGTAAACCCTGCCACAGTATTTACACCGGGATCTGCGAATAAGTGAATAATTTACGCCTGCCTGAATAGGGTTTCTTCTGTCGATTTTTCTGCTTCGCCGGTTTAATTTCCCGGCAACATCGCCTTATGGCGCCCGGTAACGCGAACTGGAAGTTACCCGTAGCAATACGATGTTCATCCCCTACGCCTGATGCAACTGAAAACAGGCGGTGCAATTAATTTGCATCGTTGCCGTAAACACACTCCATTTAATTTATGAAGGAAATCACCATGAAAAGAAGCGTCATTTTTAAATCAGAAACACTCAGCCCGGTTATTCAGGAGGCCAGAAAAAACAAATGCCGTATTATTCTGGTAAAAGATCATGGTCTTTATATGATGGCTGAAAAAGGCGAGAGAGACACAGGCACAGGAAGACAAAAAACATTGTGCTATGCAGAGGGATTTAATCCCGACATACAGGAATTTGACCAATGGTACGATGAATTAAACGCTATCTGCGGCGGAGATGACTTCGGAGAATTTATTGATATAAACAGCTCCGTATTCTCAGCCGTGACAGATAACCGAAGTCATCTTGTCGTGACGTTCACCGACACGCAATTTGAGTTAAAAGCACGTAAAAAATGATATACGACATCCCTCTGTCAACACAACGGCAGAGGGAACTTCATACTGTTTAATTCTCCCCTGTACGCCTGATGCGGTTTAAACAGGCGCTCCCCTTATTTGGCTTACCGTCACAAACACATTCCATCTTATTCATAAGGAATTCTTCATGAAAGAAAACATCATCTTCAAATCTGAAACGCTTATTCCCGTCATTCAGGATGCAATAAAATATAACTGTTCAGTCCTTCTGGTAAAAGATCAGGGACTTTATATGATGCCAATACGCGGGATTACACTGTGTTATGCCGAAGGATTCAGCCCTGACAGGCAGGAGTCCGATGAATGGCGTGAGCGCTTAAATACGCTATGCGGCGAAAATGATCGCGTCGAAGAGATATCCGCACAGCACAGCGCATTACAGTCCGCCATTAATGACCGCAGCGATATTGCAGTCTCTTTTTCTGATAAAGAAATCGCCATCACCGCATTAAAATAATTAAAAGTTCATTGCCTCGCTATTATTCAGCGAGGCTTTTTTATGCGGCATTTAATTTTTCATTTCGAAAAACAGTTTTTTCTTCCCGAATAATCTCTGCCGTTGTTTACTGTGCCTGCTTTACCCATCCCTGCGATGGCCCGTACAGCAGAGCTGCAAGCTGTCCACCTCTGGTGATGCTCGCCTGATGCTCAATACGACTGAAAATGAGCAATATGCCTGCAAGCATATCGTCGTCATCCTTCACTCATATCCTTACCCCCGCCGGGAGACAACTCCCCAGCGGGGCTGTCTCCCATATCTATATTTATGGAGACAGACCATGACCACCGAAAACAAATATTTTGATCTGCATACCCGAGGCATTGGCTATGTCAACCGTCTGCGCACCGTGACGCCCAAACGCGGTGATCCGTTTATGGCATGCACCATTGCCGCCCTGCGCGGTACGAAGGACTCCCCTGAATACAGTTATATTGACGTTCGAGTCTATAACGAAAAAGCCGCCTCCCTGCTGGGAAGTTGCCAGGATGCGCTGAGTAAAAAACAGAAGGTGCTTATCGCTTTTACTGTCGGCGATATTTACCCTGAAGTTTTCACCTACCAGTCAGGCGCGAAAAGCGGCCAGTCAGGCTGCTCGATTAAAGGCCGTCTGATCAAAATCACCACCATCAAGATTGACGGCTTTGAAGTCTACCGGGAAAACGCTGAAGAAAGCCAACCCGCCGCCGCCTGATCCCTTCACCAACCCTATCGGGAGAATAACGTTTTATTCTCCCCATTAACCACTATCAGGACTGACTATGAACAACACCTCAACCGCCCCGGTGATGGTTGCCGGGAAACTGGTGGTCAGAACCATTCACGGGCGAAACGGCGATTTTAACGTTGGCCTGCTGGAAACCGCCATCGGCAGCTTTTCCGTTAAAAACCGCGAACTGGAGCAATATACCGCCGGTATTTATGAAGGCCAGTTTGTGATCGGCAAAATTTACCTGCATTCATGGAGCTACGGCGCAAACTCCGGTTTTGAAATGCGCGTTCGCCTTGATGCCATGAATATTGCCACCGATGAGGCGCTGACGCCCGGCGACGAACAGAAACTCACTCCGCCAGTTAACGATCCGCTGGATGAAGAAGAGCCTGCGCAGTCGCCGCAACCGGAAACGCCCGCGGGAAAAGCAATCGAACCGACGCCAGCAGAAAACACCGCCGCCAGACGCCCGCAATTCGTGGTGCCGACGTCGGCGGAGCAGGAAGACGATGACCAGAAACTGTTTGGCCCGCTCTGGCCGCTGGGCGACATCGTTAAACTCGATGCCACCGCCCCCCGGCAGGTGCTGCGCCAGCAGAAGGCTCGGCTGTCCCGGCTCGGCTACGATTTCAGGGCTCAGGAGCAGCATTTTATTAAAACGGCTGTTCCCGCAGAAGAAACCACGTCGTAATTTCCGCATTATCTCACCCACTGTCGGGTTTTCCCGACTGGGGAAAACCCTGTTAACAACCGAAAGGAGGGTTTTCCCATGGCATCTCTGCTACGACTTAACGAATGTCCCCACATCATGGCTGACGCTTACGTCTGCGACGAACGGCGTTCACTGGCGTTCCTGTCCGTCTGGGGACGCGATACCGCGATTCAGGAACTGCTGGCGCGGATGACGCTCAAAAATGAAGAGGCGTTGACGCAGTTGACGCTGACCGATGTCGCCCTTCATGAACATACGCTGTTTCCCGGCAATACCGATAATCTGGACAAGCGGACGTCACGACACGGCCAGACACGCTTCGGCACGCTGGTGCATCTCTGGTTATTCGATAAACGCTGCCGGATCCCCGACAGAGCTAACCATCAGGCCATTTTATTGACCGCCAAAGACGATCCTCTGTGGCGCCAGCGCGCCTGGGCGCTGCTTCGGGAAACCTGCTCAGTGCCGCTCCTGGACCACTGGCAGACTATCGTGCTGGACATCCTGCAAACCTCACAGATGCTCGCCCCGCTGCCCGGCGGCTATGGCGGCCTGTCCGGCTGGCGGTTGTCCGTCGATATCCCCCTGTTGACTGAACTGATGAGTCAGGCCATTTCACGAGGGGAACTGCGGACTTCATCCGACTCGCCTTTATCATCCGCCCCGCCTCTCGCGGCCTGATGACGCCACGAGCGTACCTTCCCTGCCGGGTACGCTCCTTATCAACATGTCACTTATCACAAGGAAACCCTCTATGGCGCTTATGTTCCCCCGCCTGGCGCGCAATTTTGTGCGCAACGGCTACTTCCCCACCGACGAGGCCACGCTGGAGCGTATTCTCACCGCGCTGACGCCGGATAGTCCCACCGGTACGCTCCGGTTGCTGGATCCCTGCGCCGGCGAAGGCGTCGCCATTACGGAGATCGCCTGCCATCTGGACGAAGAGCGTGTCCAGGCCTGTACCGTGGAATACGATGCAGAGCGTGCCGCGCACTGCGCCACCCTGGCCGATCTGTCACTGCACGGCGATCTGATGGACACGGTTATCTCTCAACAGGCCCTTTCGCTGTTGTTTCTTAACCCACCCTACGGCGATCTGGTCAATGGGAAACAGGAAACCGACCACAAAGGCCGCGCCCGGCTGGAAAAGCTGTTTTATCAGCGCACCCTGGGCAATCTGCAATATGGCGGCATTCTGGTGCTGATAATCCCGTACTACACGCTCGATCGCGAATTCGCGGGCTGGCTGGCAAACAGCTTTACGGATGTGCGGCTATTTTCCGCCGCCACGGATCAGTTTAAGCAGGTGGTGATTTTTGGCCGCCGGATCCGCCAGCATCAGCAACATACCAATGCCGTAAAGCAACTCCAGCGACGTCTGCTGCGTGTCGGGCAAGGTGAGGAGACCGCACCGGCGCTGCCCGATGCCTGGTCAGTACCCTACCGCGTCCCCACCGTCCGACAGACACTGAAACATTTTTACCGCGTCACGCTCGAACCCGTTCAACTCGAAGAGGAAATGAGCCAACTGAAAGGGCTATGGCCTGCGTTCTCCACCGAGCTTTGCCTCCAGCCACAGCCACTACGACCACCGGCAAAACAACTTTCCCGCTGGCATCTCGCACTGGCGCTGGCCGCGGGCGCGATCACCGGCGTGATCACCTCGCCATCGGGCCGCACCCTGGTTGTTCGCGGCGACACCTACAAAGTGAAAGACCGTAAAACCGAATTCACTGAAAACGACGAGGGTGAGATTACCGAGACCATCACGATGACGGATCGTTTCATTCCGGCTATTTCCGCCTGGGATATGACGCCGGGATCAGAAACGTTCGGACAACTGATCGCCATTCGTTAACCCGCCACCATTAATACGTTTAAGGAACTTCATCATGACACATCGATTACTGAGCCTTCCGGCTTTCACGCACAAAACCGTCTTTCCCTGCGGCAACGCTCTGCTCAATGACGATAAAAACGCACTGAGTACGGAAAACCTGCAAAGGCTGCTTCGCCGTCATACGTCAGGCGACTGGGGCGACGTTCCCCGAAAATTACGCCTGACCAATCACTATGCGCTGGAATATGACAACAGCCTGCTGTCCTGTTATTTCCACCCGTTTAATGGCATCCGCATGGTGGTCATCAATACCTGCGCCGATCGCAGCGAGACCGTGATTTCCGTTCACCCCTGAGTTTTATCACTTCACTCACTCTGACGGGACAGCGTTCCCGACGGGGAATGGTCTGTCCCGTTTTTTATGGCCTACCTCCCTGTAGGCCACCCTGCGGGCCGCCGCAAGCGGCGTTAAAAACATTCCCGATGTTTTTTATTTCAAGGAACATGACCATGACCGAGACCTCTCCCTCAACGACTTCGCCCGTTGTTTTTCCACTGAACCAGTTTATCGACGAATTCGGCGACAGCCTGCTGGCATCGCTGAACCAGTCCCTTCCCCCCGTTTATGACGGCACGCCCGATCTGAAAAGGCAGGCCGTCATGGACGCGCTGAAACGCCGCCCGTTCCCGGCACAGGCCGATACCGTACAGGCGGTGGTAAAACTGCTGGTCGATCGCAACGAACATGCCGCCATCATCAATGGCGAAATGGGTTGCGGGAAGACGCTGCTAGCCATAGCCACGGCGGCGGTGCTGTACCGCGAAGGCTACCGCCGCACGCTGGTGCTCTCGCCGCCGCATCTGGTTTACAAGTGGCGGCGGGAAATACTGGAGACCATTGAAAATGCCCGTATCTGGGTGCTCAACGGCCCGGATACGCTCATCAAGCTGATGTTGCTGCGCGAACAGCTTCACGTTCCCGCTACCGGCCCGGAGTTTTTTATATTGGGCCGGGTACGGATGCGCATGGGCTACCACTGGAAACCCGCCTGCGCGGTACGGCGCCGGCAGGGCATCCCCTTAGGCGTTTGCCCCGACTGCGGTCAGCGCATTACCGATACGGACGGCAACTGGCTTGCAGTAAACCACCTGCAACAGGAAGAAAAACCCCGCAAATGCTCGCACTGCCAGACGCCGCTGTGGACGCTGATGCGCCCGAATGCCCTGCCTGATGATTTACAGTCTCAGATGGTGAATAAGGCGTTGAAACGCATCCCGACCATTGGCGATGCGACGGCCAGAAAACTGAAAAATGCCTTTGGCGACGCGTTTCTGGCGTCCATGCTCGGCGATAACCTCTACGAGTTCATCAACCTGATGGACAACAGCGGCGAACTGGTGTTTTCCGACCGGCAGGCTCAGCGTATGGAGCGTGCGATGGCCAATGTTGAATTCGGCTTCGGCGAAGGAAATTACCAGGCCAGTGAATACATCAAGCGCCATTTACCGAAAAACACGTTCGACCTGATGGTGGTGGACGAAGGGCATGAGTACAAGGGCGCAAGTTCGGCACAGGGACAGGCGATGGGCGTTCTGGCCAGTCACGTCAGAAAAATCCTGCTGCTGACCGGCACGCTGATGGGGGGATATGCGGACGACATTTTTTATCTGTTGTTTCGCATATTGACCCGGAGGATGCTGGAAGAAGGCTATCGCCCCGGCCGCAACGGCAGCCTGACCGCCGCCGGCATGCGGTTTATGCACGATCACGGCGTGTTAAAGGAGGTTCTCTCCGAAAACAACCGTGAGGCGCATAAAACCGCCAGAGGGAAAAAAACCGCTGTCCGGGTATCCAAGGCGCCGGGATTCGGCCCAAAAGGCGTGCTGCGTTGCCTGCTGCCCTATACCGTTTTTCTGAAACTGAGTGATTTGGGCCGCGACGTGCTGCCGCCTTATCATGAAGAATTCCGGGAAGTGGCGATGACGGAGACGCAAAGCGATGCTTACACGAAACTGTCCGTCTCGCTGACGACGATGCTGCGTCAGGCGCTGGCAAAGCGGGATACCACCCTGCTGGGCGTGGTGCTCAATGTGCTGCTGGCCTGGCCGGAGTGTTGCTTCCGCCCGGAAGTAGTGAAACATCCGCGTACCCGCGACACGCTGGCATTCGTACCCGCGCTGTTCGATGCCACGGAGGCGACGCCCAAAGAGCAGGCACTGATTGCTCTTTGTCTGGCGGAGAAAGCCGCAGGCCGTAAGGTACTGGCGTACTCCACCTACAGCGGCACCCGCGATACCACCTCGCGGCTGAAAGCCCTGCTGACGCAAGCCGGGCTAAAAGTCGCCGTGTTGCGCGCCACCGTCAGCCCGGAGCAACGGGAGGACTGGGTCGCTGAACAGGTAGACAAGGGCATCGACGTGCTGGTATCGAACCCGGAGCTGGTAAAAACCGGGCTCGACCTGTTGGAGTTTCCCACCATCGTGTTTATGCAGACCGGATTTAACGTCTATACCCTGCTTCAGGCGGCGCGCCGCTCATGGCGCATCGGGCAGAAACGGGCGGTAAAAGTGATTTATCTCGGCTATGCCGCGACGTCGCAAATCGCCTGTCTCGACCTGATGGCACGAAAAATCGCCGTAGCGCAAAGCACCGCGGGCGATGTGCCGGAGTCCGGCCTGGATATTCTCAACGCTGACGGTGATTCGGTTGAAATTGCTTTAGCTAAACAACTGGTTGCCTGATACTCACACTAACCCTGCCATTCCGGCAGGGTTCTTTTTTTCTCTTTTATACATGCGTCGAAATCAGTGATTACGTTTTATTGTTGGTCTCCGCCATTTTCTGATAGGCGAGATCTGTACCTTTAGGCAACGTTTTGCTGATCTCCCTGTAGTGCAGTAATCGCTCGCGCAAATTGGCTCTGTATTGCTCGGGTTGTTCCGCTTCGACCAGTGCCGGGATGACAGGCAAATTCAACCGCTCTTTGTATGCGACGCCGCTCGCAGCAAGATCGACATTAATTTTGTCGCGCGCCTCAGCAGATAAATCCCCCGAGATTGAAATTATTGCTCATAGGGTGTCCCCCTTTGCTGGAAGTTTGCTGAGCTTATTATGACCTTCTGCTGTCGAGAAATCTCTCCAACATGATTGATAACACCCTATCTATTTGTCTGCCAGAGCCGGGAACCATTGCCTGTTGATGACGCTAAACTCGCGCAGACCGTTCCCGGCATTTTTCATCTCTATCCCAAACTGAGTTTCCCCTGTAGCGCACATCCTGTCGTTATTACTCTGACACGACTTTCCTTCCCGTAATACATGGGTTCCCCGCCCGTTCGGGCATCATCCCCTGATGCCCGCTTTTTTTCAGGAGCGACGATGAAATTGTTTTTATGTGAAAAACCGTCCCAGGGCCGTGATATCGCCCGTATCCTCGGCGCGACGCAAAAAGGTAATGGCTGCCTCACCGGCAAAAATATTGCCGTCACCTGAGGATTTGGTCATCTGCTGGAGATGGAGCCACCCGAACGTTATGATGCAAATATAAAAAACGGGCGCTTGAAGATTTACCAGTCATTCCGGCTCAGTGGAAACTGGCGGTGAAAGCAGATGCAAAAAAAACAGTTTACCGTCATCCAGAAACTCCTGAAGAAATCCTCATCCATGGTTATCGCCACCGACGCCGACCGAGAAGGGGAAATGATCGCCCGCGAGATACTGGATGCAAGTCAGTGATCTTGCCCAGTAACGGTGGACATCGCCTTAAGCGAGGTTTCTTTTCAAATTGCACCGGGCTTAGCACGCCGTTGGCGGCTATATCGCCGATGCCGGTTGTCATCAATCTTAATATAGTCGAATACCGTCGATTTCATCTTCTCCCGCGTGTTGAACTGTTCCCCCGTGGATAGCGTCCACTTTCAGACTATGGAAAAAACTTTCCGCACAGGCGTTGTCATAGCCGCCCCCCTTAGCACTCATGCTGCATGTCAGACCATTATCATTCATAACTTCCTGATAGTCATGGGAACAGTACTGGGTACACTATCACTCCGCGCAGCATCTCCCACAGCCACAGCGCCATTTTCAGCACATAACACACCAGTTCCGCTTTCATCAGTTCCGACATCGCTCCCCAATCACCCGCTGTGAATACAGGTCGATAACCACCGCCAGATACAGCCAGCCTTCCGCCGTCCACAGGTTGCGGCATGGAAAGCTGGTAACTGAGCGACCATAGCGTATCTCAGCAGCTTTCCCGCGCCAGGAACACCGCCACTTTTTTCAGGATAGGTTTATCCTCTTCCAGTTCGGAAATTTTGGCTTATAAGACGGCGAATTCCTCGTTTCTGTTCGGATAGGTGGGGCGAATTAGAAAAAGCAACATCCTTCTGATCCTGATAACGTTTTTTTCCAGTCAATGGGATGGACTACCTCCTCCCCCATTGCGGTTAACTGTACGAAATACGTTCAGCAGGAGAGTTACCATGAATATCATATTTCCGGGTATTGATCTGGCTAAAAATGTCTTTCAGCTCTACGGGTTAAACCAGGTCGGTAAGCCGGTTTATTCAAACCGTATCGGCCGAAAAGAATTACTCCAGACGGTGGCTAATATTCCGGTCTGTTTGATTGCCATTGAAGCATCCACAGGGGCATTTTACTGGCAGCGAGAGTTTGAAAAACTGGGGCATAAAGTAAAGGTCATCAACCCTTCATATGTAAAACCCTTTATCCGTGGGCAAAAAATGACGGTAATGAAACACGGGCCATAGCAGTGTCTCTGATGCATCCAACGATGCAGAAAATGGACTCAGTACAAGAATACGCAGAACAATTGCAGAACTCTATGATCTCTTTAACTATATTGGGCGTCATATAAACTTTTTTAATAAAGAAATCGATGCTGTATTCAGGCAATCAGATGCCTGTCAGCGCATTGCCAAAGTTAAAGGTATTGGTCCTAAAACGGCCAAGGCTGTTGTTGCCGCGATTGGCAAAGGAACTGAATTTAAAAATGGTCGTCACTTTGCCGCATGGCTTTGTCTGGTTCCTCGACAGCACTCAAGTGGCGACAGGCAAGTGCTAATGAATATGACTAAAAAAGACGACAAGCATTTACGGACACTTTTTATTCATGGCGCCATGGGTTGCCAAGAATAACAATGATGGCTATCAGCATCAGTGGGTAAAGGAACGGCGAGGGTTTAATAAAACGACAGTGGCACTAGCTAACAAGAACGCGAGAATAATCTGGTCGATGCTGAGAAATGATACCGAATATCAAGCAGCCGGAAGTTAATACCCAGCCAGAAAAGTTGCTGCGTACTGATAAATGGTGACAGGTTGCACCTGCACAATCGGAACCTGATTTTTACACTGGCCTTAGAGGCCGTCCAGTTGTTGAGGAGATTGTGTGCGGATTACCCATTTGGGCACAGGCTTTCCTTATGCCGGATAGATGTAAGCAACAACCCAAAACTAGATTCAGTACTTGCAAAACGGAGATAGTCCATAGATGTAGAATGTGTTCTCTTTGATATCGAACTCCTGTACCATGCGCGCAACGGATTTACCGCTTTCGAACAGTAATGCCACGACGCTGCACTTGAAATCCGGGGTATATTGTTGTCTTGCCATAGTGACCTCGCTTTCGTTAATTGATTTGAAAACAAGATGGGTGCTAAATCAAGGATAGATCACACCGAGGTGTGCGCCGCAACGCCGCCATCGATGAATTGATGAGTCCCGCCCAGCCTCCCGGTTATGCGCCCCCACGGCGTATCTATACCGAAGTAGGCCTCGGACACCTGGTCATGGCGAATTTCGCACCATGAAGAAAACGTACATTCCCCCGTCAACCATCTGACCAGGCTTGGCTTTCTATCCTGACAGGAAGACGCCGCCAAATATATACGACGGAATTGGCCACGATGCTGGTATGATTCCGGTAGGAAAGCCGATATTTTTGTCGAACTGGAGAGCGAACAAGATGAAACCACGATTTATTGTTATTGCTTGCGTGTTCTGCCTGACGATGTCGCTGTCTGCCTGTACCCAGAGGCAAGCCCAGTCACCTGCCCCGACGGAGTTAACGCAAAGCAGTCAAAGAAACCTGGCTCAGGAAGAACAAAACCGGGCGCTGGTGATTGAGTTTTATACCGCCGTTTTAATCAACCACAATGTGGATCTGGCGTATCAATATCTGAGCGAAGATTACATCCAGCATAATCCGTTCATCGCGACAGGCCGGGAAGCGCTTATAACCACGCTCCGGGACTATTTTGCAAGTTATCCGAATGCTGAAAGCCACATCATTCGCACCTCGACCGACGGCGATCTGGTCTATCTGCATGTTTTCGCTAAAAACGATCCGCAAGATACTGGAAATGCTGTTGTCGATATCCTGCGCGTTGACAACGGGAAGATTGTAGAACATTGGGACGTAGTGCAGCCCGTGCCGCAAACCAGTGCCAACCAGAACGGCATGTTTTAATGTACGGACAAGCGTTATTGTCTCCTCGGAAATAGCGCTGGATAATCATTTTAAATAATCGCGCAGTATATTATTCAACGCTGGAAATTGCGGAAAACCATCGCACACAATTAAGTGTGCCGCATAAGATAAAGCTGTATAGCTCTGTATTGAGATGAAATCGTTCAGTTCGGGATATGTTTCAATCTGTTCCGCAAATCCGGACACCATAATCTTAATCATTTGCTCTTGCAGAACTAATATTTCATATTTTTATTATAATCATAAGTATCTTTTTATTTGAATGAATGATAATGTCACCAATCTGTCTTTCTGGCTACACAGAGATCCTCAAAAAAACTCAAAATGTCACTATTAATTTCTTGTAAGGAATATTTGCATATAGAGCCATCGACATTTATGAACATGAGCAGCAATCAAAAAAAACATAGTAACAAGAAAACACAGAGAACCTGACGTCAGGTATTATGAGCGTTTTTTTATATTTTTGATAGGCTACATCGTCACTCAAACCGTTATTTATTAGCTGGTTATAGACTCATCAATAACGTTTTTATTTTCTGCGATCTATCTCTAAAAACCCCGCTTGCTACTGCTAACAGAAAGCAGTATCTTTTAAGCGCATCTGCAAAATCAGGTGCCGGGATTGGTCTCCCGAATTGTTACAGGCGGTATATGACGCGCCTTGCGTCTTTTTTTATACCGTAAATCCAGCACAACTATTGAATTATGGTGGGCTGGGCGGGGGCATCGAAAGATGCGCCGGTTCCTGTAACGCCGGTAAGACCAACTCCGTCCAGTCCACCACCCACAAGATTGGTCTCTTCGGTGGTGGGTTTATTACCCGTTACAGGAGGCTGCCAATATGGCTACAATCCTCACCCAGACTCACCCGTTACTTACCGTTCCTTTCAGCGCCGCCACGGATTTCACCGTACTGGCAGACCGCTGCGAAAAGCTCGCAGAGACTCAGGCAGAAAGCTACGATCCGGCGCTAAAAATGGCACTGTGCGGAAGGCTCGCCGCCGCGCTTGCGCTGTTAAAACCGGGCCTGCGCGATCCTATTCCGCCTCACCTGATAGACTGTCTGACCGTTGATACCTTGCCCACAAACTCTCCTCGTTTTGCCCCTGATGCGGATACGCTTTGCGATTACTGTTTTACCCTGACTCAGCTTCTGCTTTGCCGGATGTTTCCGCCACAAGCGGAAGAACAATTGTGTTGGCTCCTGGCAGAACTGGTTGATTACTTTGCCGCTGAATTGAAAGCTCCGCGCTGGATACGCACTGCTGACGGCGTGAAATGCATTGATGAGGTGACCGCATGAACCAACAGGACTGGCATCCCGCCGATATTATTGCGGCGCTGAAAAAGCGCGGAACGTCGATGGCAGCGGTTTCGCGTAACGCAGGGTTGGCCTCTTCCACGCTGGCGAATGCGTTGACAAAACACTGGCCCAAAGGGGAAAGGCTGATTGCTGAAGCGCTGGGCGTCGCGCCTGAGCAAATCTGGCCTTCTCGCTACCATTGATGTTCCACCGGCGCAGATCCGATACGGGTTCTGCGCCGTTTCCTGTTTATCAGATTGCCAAAAATCGACCAATAATCCTTTAAAAGGGAAAAACAGTTTTCTCTTATCTGCACCTTGTGCTGAGCAGTAATATCCCACCGGCACAAAATGCTTCATGACCTGAGAGAAGCGCCTGATGTATCAGGATGGTCGCCTTTTTACCGGCATCAACCTTTGAAAATGCCGGACCGCATTGCGGTTAAGGTCATTCTCTACTCTGCTTCACCTTCCCGCTGTTTTTGAGGCCTGCGCCGCAAAGCGAAGACGCATTTACACAACATGTAATGATGACTGGAATACGCCTTTAGTTTCCCGGTAAAGAGGAATGCATTTCGCCTTGGGCGACTTCAGTCTCTTCATTATCGCTTTGTACCTATATAGGCTTTACGCTATATTAATAAGGAGGTCCTGTGTGGACGATTAAAACAACGGACATATTTGACGGCTGGTTCAGTTCACTCAGTACCATCGATCGAACCAACGTGCTGGCGTCGCTTATCGTTCTGCGGCAAAAAGGGCCGGGTTTGCCCAGACCTTATGCCGATACGATTAAAGGCTCTCGCTACAGCAACATGAAAGAACTACGCGTTCAGAGCCGGGGCGATCCGATACGGGTGTTTTTCGCCTTCGATCCTTACCTAACCGGCATTCTGCTTTGCGGCGGTAACAAGGTCGGCAATGAAAAACGTTTTTATGACCAGATGATCCCGGTTGCTGACCGGGAATTCACGAATTATCTGAAGACATTAGATGATAAGGAGTAACGCGATGGGCAGAACGCTCGAACAGCTTCTTGCGGATGAAAAACCGGAAGTCGTGGCCGACGCTCAGGCGATGTCGGCGGACATCCTGCTCAACATCCACCTTGCCGAACTGCGTGAGATAGTGCAAAAAACACAGGTTGAAATGGCGCAGGCTCTGGGCATCAGGCAGCCTACCGTTGCCGGTATGGAAAAACCGGGCCGCGACCTGAAACTGTCCACGCTTAAACGTTACGTTGAGGCGACCGGCGGCAAACTGCGCCTTGATGTTGAACTGCCGGATGGTTCTCACTACGGATTTGTACTGTAAATACTGACGCTCCCTGAACCGGAGCGTCAGCTCCCTTATAACGGGCTGCGGCCTGCATTGACGTAGGCTTTGCTGTCGCGTGACCGCAATCCTGCACCAAAATTTCAATTTTCACTCACTGCGCCAGTCCAGTGCGTCACTTTAACCGCGCCGAGCGGGAAAGTGACGCACCAGCGCCATGTTACTGCACCAGACAATTCAACTGCGCCAACGCACGGCGGGATTCTGACACCGTGATTCAACCCACTTTCACTCACAGGAGAACTTGAACCGATACCGGAGGGGGATCAGGACGATCCGGGGGATAACCAGCTAACGCTGGCGGCTGCTCAGAGAGCACAACCGAAGCCCCGCAACACCTCAACGGCTGCCGCCCCGGCGCTCAGGTATCGTTCGCAGCCCCGACGAATATCAGGGGCTATCGGCCTACGCGCCGGGGAAAAGTTGTATCAGATTTTGGAGTTGCGGCAATCATGAAAAGGGGAAAGAGAAAATGGGCATTCTGGAGCAGGAAATGAAAACGCTGGCGCGGCAGGCGGGCGGCAGTCATAAAACCGTCCACGATCGCATGGCGCTGGCGCAGCGATTTTGTGAGCGCTTGCTGGAACAGAATGTACAGATCCGCCGGGTGGAGCAACTGAAAGCCCGACATATTGAGAATTACGTTCGGGAACGACTGGAGCAGGGCATAAAGAAACGCAGCCTGCAAAACGAAATGGCGGCGCTCCGCTGTCTGCTGAAGCAAGCCGGGCGTGATCGATTAGCCACCAGTGAACGGCTGTCCAATAAATCTCTCGGCTTATCCGGCGCATCCCGTAACGGCACCCGGCAGGCCATTACTGCGGAGCATTACCGGCAGGCGCTGGAAACCGCTCGTGAAAAAAACACCGGGATGGCAGCGGCGCTGGAGCTTTCAAGGTTGATGGGATTGCGCTCTCAGGAAGCAGTGCAGTGTGCGCAATCGCTCAGGACGTGGAAACAGGCGCTGGAGCGCGGCGAAACCCGGCTTACCGTGGTGTTCGGCACTAAAGGCGGACGGCCTCGCGAAACGGTAATTCTGGATGCTGGCGCAGTCAGAAAAGCGCTGGAAAATGCGCTGGCTGTGGCAGAGAGCCGCAACGGCAAGCTGATTGACAGGCCCGACCTGAAAACTGCGATGAAATACTGGCACGGTCAGGCGTCGCGTATCGGCTTGACCGGCGCATATTCCCCGCATTCATTGCGCTACGCCTGGGCGCAGGATGCCATTCGTCATTATCTGGCGCAGGGATTCAGTGAAAAAGAGGCGCTGGCGCTGACGGCGATGGATTTGGGCCACGGCGACGGGCGCGGGCGTTATGTGGCGCAGGTTTATGGGTGTTGAAACGATGGATGATTCTTGTCTCTGGTGCAACCTTGCGTTTTCCCGACGGATGGCAACTGGTGCAGTTAGCCGGAATATCGGGTTCTGGCGCAGTGTCGTGTCGGCAGAAAACCATCCTATGGTGCAGATTTTTTATCGTCGCTATGACGATAAGTTTTCCTTTAAAAAACTTCCCGTATTGATAGGTAACGACCTAAAAATATTCTGCCGGAATAATTTTAGACGTTTCCCGATTAATCGTTGAAAATACGAAGGTAAAACCTTTCAGAAAGCAAAGAAGCAGATCCCGTTCGTCAGGATCTGCTCCTGTCAGAGAATTAACCGCCAGGCTGTACCCGCGGCCTTATGCTGTCGCGCAAAAATATACGGCGCGACATATCCTTCGCGGCTGATGTCCAGATAATCCGACCACCACAGCATCATTTCCATGTGAGCTTCCTCATATGCGGATCGGTATGATTGGTAAGATCATATCCGGGAATTTATTACACTTATATTTCCAGGCAAACACCTGTCAGCGCCCTTAACGGGCGCTTTCCATATTTATCGCGCCGGCAGTCTGAATTTCTAGTACCTCTTTTCTCTGCATGGTCTCATCATGCAACTTCATATCCTTATCGAAGAGAGGAGTCATGACGGAAAAGAAAACTGAACACCCCCTGCGGTGTGGGCAATGTCAGCGCCTGCTGGCCTTTGCAGGTCCATTCTCCAGCCTTCATATCAAGTGTCCGCGTTGTAAAACCATCAATCACTTCACCCACAGCCACTGAGCTGCCTAACCGAATGCCATGAGCATCCCAGCCATACGGAGGGGAACAGTGACATTAAACAATACATTAACGTACGGATCTGTCTGTAGTGGCATTGAAGCTGTCAGTGTTGCATGGCAGAACCTGCACTTCAGACCACTCTGGTTTAGTGAAATAGCGCCTTTTCCTTCTGCAGTATTAGCTTATCGCTGGCCCGGCATCCTTAATCACGGCGACATGACGCTGCTCGCCGACAGGATCGCGAGTGGTGATATTCCCGCCCCGGATATTCTGGTTGGAGGCACACCCTGCCAGTCTTTCAGCGTGGCCGGCATGAGACGGGGTCTGGCCGATCCGCGTGGACAACTTACTCTGGCGTATATCCGGCTGGCTGACGCCATTGATGTTAAACGAGAGGAGAACAATAAACATGCCGCACTCATCCTGTGGGAAAATGTTCCCGGAGTCCTCAGTGACGCCACCAACGCCTTTGGGCATTTCCTTGCCGGACTGGCTGGCACGGATATACCATTCAGACCCGGTCTCCCACCCACGCCGCAAAAATCTTCGGCATTCTGGCGCTGGTCGAAAAAATACCGTCGGCATATTCCCAAATGGCCCCGCGCAGGTTGTGTGTATGGCGCCCACAGGGCCATTGCATGGCGAGTGCTCGATGCCCAACATTTCGGACTCGCCCAGCGCCGCAAGCGTTTGTTTGTTATCGCAAGTGCTGGAGAACACGTCGATCCCGCCGAAATATTGTTTGAGTTACCGAGCGTGCGCAGGGATCCTGCGCCGGGCAGATGCGTCCGGACGACGATTACCCCAACCTCTGCGGCAGGTACTGACGAGAAATGCATGTCCGCGATCGTCTATAACAAACAGCGATTAGGTGAATACAAAGCCAGCCCTATCAGCAGCACCTGTAATGCCTGCGATTATAAAGATGCGCATGATCTGGTTGTCTTTCCGGCGACCTGTATTGCCAGCAATATTATTCATCGTACCCCAAAAAATAGCGGGCATCATACGGGCCTCTCGGCTGAATTGTGCTACCCCCTGTATAATACGTCGCATACCCTGCATGCCGTCATCAGTGAATATGCGGTTCGCCGCCTGATGCCTGTGGAGTATGAACGTTTGCAGGGCTTTCCCGATCAGTACACGCGTATTCCCTGGAGGGGGAAAACGACGCAGGACTGTCCAGATTCTCCGCGTTATAAAGCGCTGGGCAATTCAATGCCGGTTCCGGTTATAAAATGGCTGGGAGCACGGATCAGTAATTATCTGTCAGCATCTCTTTAATAATAAGCCGCCTGCCGAAAGCAGGCAGTTTTCTTATTTAACCGAATGTGAGTTTTTTATTCAGCGTTGTTCCCGGAATAGATTCACTACGCCGGCAGTCTGCTGTCGCTGACAGCGTCCCTATCTCTGCTATTTCCTCCAAGCAGAGAGCGCAAACCGGAAATCCTCTTTTCATTATCCCTGCGGGAGCCCCCATGACCGACACCAACATCCAGAACCTGACCCAGTGCCTGTACAATATTGAAATGCAGGCGGTACAGACCATGCTGGTCACCGCGCTGCAACATGGCTTCCAGCTTGATGATCTCATTCGTTTGGCCCAAAAATACCAGACCAACGCAGCCGTAATGGAGTGCCATAACAATGGCTGCAGGGTAAATTACGCCACGCCCGAAGGTTATTTCACACAACATTTCGGTGCAGATCTCCAGCAGGCGGCAAATTTCGCCGAACAATTTGATACATGGTGGTATAAGTGAAATAGCCGTCATGACTTCGACAACATAAACACCTGAGGAGCAACGATGGAAAAATCATGTGGCAGCGATACCACGATCAACATCAATAGCATAGAGGAAGTTGCTGTACGTCATGCTCAACTGCGCAGCTGCGCCGGCATAGTGATTATTGAAAGCTGGATGCCTGACGATATTATTGGAAAGCTAATTCCCCGTTCTCTTAAAACAGCAACCGGCGCATCCATTATGCGTTGAATACTTCGCTGCGCAAAATCAATCCTGAATTCGTATATCCCGTAATGTAACCCCATTACGTCTTAACGGACGTCATTCTTATGATGCGTCATGACATGAAAAAATAATGATTCAGTAAAGGTTTCCATAGCCATTACAGGTGAAAGACGTCGCCTAAATTTGCTGTATTGGGCCGGGATACCGTGCAACCAGCGCATCGGTGGTCAACAGCGTAATGCCCTCCATTGTCGCCTGCGCCACCAACAGACGATCAAAAGGATCTTTGTAAACGGCAGGCAGACTCTCGACCGAAACAACATGTTCGCTGGCGATAGGTAATTCGCTGTAACCATTATCCAGCAGCCCCCTGCGCAGCAATCGCACATCGACCTGAAAATCGTCACGTCCCAGCCCGCGCTTAATGACGACTTCCCAAAGACTGACTACGCTGAAAAAAGCTCATTTTCCGGCGAACCCAGCAACTTCGCTGTTGATGAAGACAGTTTTTCCGGCATGCCCACAGCAACACATGGGTGTCGAGTAAAAATTTCATTTGTCACCGCCGAAAAGCTGCTCAATCTCCCCTTCGCCCATCCGGTCAAAGTCATCGGGCACGTTGATGTTGCCCGCCATAAACCCTAACCGCCTTTCCTGCTGAGGCTCCGGCGCGCTCAATGCCGTTACTTTGACCAACGGCTTACCGGCTTTGGCTATGATAAAGGACTCCCCCTTCGCGGCCATATCAACCAGCCGGGACAAATGGGTTTTCGCCTCATGAATGTTCACTGTTTGCATAATACCTCCAGACGAACTAACGGACTAAGTCATATTAGTTTAGTTCAAAGGATAAAATGTCCAACGTCAGGATTTTAGTTTCTTGCCGCTTTTCCCCGCGTTTTTTTTCATTCTGTCCCGGCCTTTCCCACTACCGGAGCATATCATGAAGAAATCCCGTTTATGGCCCATCACCGTAATCCTTATCCTGTCAGCCTGTACAGCAAAGACGGCCACCGTTACGCCCTCCGAAACCCACACCCAGAGCATCTCCGCCACTCCCGCGCCCATTGAAGTCGTGCATACCGCACGATACACGCTGGTCAGTCTGACGCCGGATGAAACACTGACATTTCCACTGCGTCAGGTGACAAGCCATGCCCTTCCCGCGCCAAAGAAAAACCGGCCGACCGCCACCCGAGGCGATGCGCTGCGCGCCTGGCTTTCCGGCACCGGCTACGGACTGTGTCTGCCCGTGACCCGTGACACGCGGCAGCTATTTGCCAGCCCCCTGCCCGATATCCAGCGTTCAATGGGACCAATGCGAATAGACGATGCGCTCCGGGTGATTGCCGGAGAGGCATGGGTTATGAACACGGATGAAGTGACCCGCACCGTCTGTTTTCAACGCGCGCCCACCGACCGGTTGATGAGCTGACGGGAGGCGACATGAAAATCCTGCCCTTGTTGTTCGCCTGCGCCATACCACTGGCGCAGGCCGCCACCGAAACCGCCACGGACACCACCCGCAGCGCTGAAAAACCGTTGTCCACGCTCTCAGGCGCACAACGCTGGGGACTGACGCCGGAAGAATGGACGCGCTACGAACAACTCAAACGCGGCGAACGCGGCATCTGGTCGCCGGATCTCGATCCGCTCACCACACTCGGCGTGGAGGCCGCCACCGATGCCGAGCGCCGTAAATACGCCGACCTGCTGGTCGAAAAAGAGTTTCAGCGGGTGGAAAAAGAGCTGGCGTTTCAACGCGCCTACGACGCTGCGTGGAAACGCCGCTTCCCGGATGTGCTGCCGGTAGCCGCAGCCTCGCTCCCGACTGCGCATGAAGACAGCCGTCTGGCGGTTTTTGTGTCGGAAAACTGTCCGGCCTGCGATACCCGGCTCAGCGTCCTGCTTCAATCCGACCATCCGCTCGACCTCTATCTGGTCGACAGCAACAACGATGATGCCCGCCTGCGGCGCTGGGCCATCAGCAAACGTATTGATATTACGCGGGTGAAGCGCAGGGAAATTACCCTCAACCATGACGGCGGGCGCTGGATGCAAAATGGCCAGGGGAAAATGCCTGCGGTACTCGAACGCCGGGGGGACGCATGGCTGCCCGTTACCACACCCTGATATCCCTGTTTTTGCTGCCGTTCGCGCTGTCCGTCCATGCGGCGCCGGATATTCCCTATGGCTACCGGCAGGTCGCCTGGCTGAACAAGGTTCCGGCTGATCTTCTCTACGCCGTCGCGCTGACGGAAAGCGGCGCCCGCCTGGCGCAGGACGTCAGACCATGGCCATGGACGCTCAACGTAGCTGGAAAAGGTTACCGCTATGCCACCCGACAGCAAGCCTGCGCCGCCCTGCACCGGTTCCTGCGCACCACCAGCCCAAAGCGCATTGATGCCGGACTGGGACAAATCAATCTCGGCTGGAACGGCCACCATTTTTCCCATCCCTGTGAGGCGCTTGCGCCGTATCCCAATCTGCACCTCACCGCTACGTTGCTGCGCCGCCACTACGACAAATGGCAGAGCTGGCCCGAAGCCGTCGGACGCTACCACCGCCCGGCAGGCGGAAAACCGGCGCAACGCTATCGCCAGCAGGTTTTCCGTCACCTGTAATCTCCGCCATGAACTCATGAAATCAGAAAATAAGGAATTCATGCCATGCTGAAAGCCTTTTCCCCAACCATCGTTCTGCTTGCTACCACATTTCAGGCTGGCGCGTCACCGATCGTCATCGCCGATCTTGGCGGCGAATCCACCGCCCCGCTATTCAGCGCCATTGCGCCTGAACCGGACGCACCCGCCTCTTCTTCCGCACTTCCTGTTCCTTTACCGGAAGCCGTTTTCCCCGTTCTTTCCTCACGTCTGCATCCCGGCCCCGTCACACCGCGCCGATTGTCGCTGCCGGGCATGACACCGCTGTTTTTAATCGGCGACGACCCCCTTTCTGTGCAATGGCTGGGTAAAAACAAAACGAAGCTGACATCACTGAACGCCACCGGGCTGGTCGTCAGCGTGGCGTCCGCAGAACGTTTACGCGCACTGCGTGAAAAAGCGGGCGATCTTACGCTGCTCCCCGTCAACGGCGACGATTTGGCGCAGCGTCTGCAACTGGCTGCGTATCCGGTGCTCATCACGGCGTCCGGGCTGTCGCAATGAGCGACCGTCACGTCATCGAAACCCTGTTGCGTCCGGCAGTGGAACTCTACAGCGCCGCAGCGGGTCTGGCGGCAGGCGCCATCTGTCTGGTCGCGCCGTGGTCACTGATGCTCTCGCCTTCCGTCAGCTATCCGCTGGCCGGGGGCTTTCTGCTGTTTGCCGGATTCAGAGGACGGCAAGGGCTGACCATTTTGCGCTATCGACGCAATATTCGCCGGCTGCCGTGTTATGTAATGTCCAGCGATCGGGTGCCGGTCAGCCGCCACCTGCTGTTTATCGGACGCGGATTTCGCTGGGAGCAAAAACACACCCAGCGCCTGCATACCTGCCGACGACCGGAAGTCTCCAAATACGTGCATCCTCACTGGTTGTATCAACAGGCCCGGAAACTGGAAAAAGTCTGCGATGCGCCATTTCCTATTGTCCGACGCTGTCTCTCCCACAACCACTGGCTGAACCCGGTACGCCCGCTGCCCCCGGTTGGCGGCAGCCCCCTGCTGCACGGCATCGAACTGCATGAAACCGACGTCACCCTGCCGCTGGGCGAGCGTGTCGGTCATACTCTGGTCATGGGCACCACCCGCGTGGGCAAAACCCGGCTGGCAGAACTGTTTATTACGCAAGATATCCGCCGTGGCGAGGTCGTGATCATTTTTGATCCGAAAGGTGACGCGGATTTACTGCGCCGGACTTACGCTGAAGCGAAACGCGCCGGTCGCGAAGATGAATTTTACGTCTTCCATCTCGGCTGGCCGGATATCAGCGCGCGCTATAACGCCATCGGGCGATTTGGCCGTATCTCTGAAGTGGCCGGGCGTATCGCTGGACAGCTTTCCAGCGAGGGGGATAGCGCCGCATTTAAAGAGTTTGCGTGGCGATTTGTAAATATTATCGCTCGCGCCCTGATTGAACTGGGTCATCGACCGGACTACCTGCAAATCTCCCGGCACGTTATCAATATCGACGATCTGTTTATCCGCTATGCGCAGTATTACCTGCCAAAACATGAACCCAAAGCCTGGGATGTTATTGCGCAGATAGCCGGGAAAGTGACCGACAAAAATACGCCGCGTAATCTACAGGGTCGGGATAACTATGTCGTGGCGCTGGAGCAGTATCTGGCCGCAACACGGCTCTATGATCCCATTCTGGACGGTCTGCGCTCAGCGGTGCGTTATGATAAGACGTATTTTGATAAAATCGTGGCCTCATTACTGCCGTTATTAGAAAAGTTGACTACCGGGAAAACGGCGCAATTACTGGCCCCTTCGTACAGCGATCTGGACGATCCCCGCCCGATATTCGACTGGCAGCAGATCATCCGTAAGCGCGGTATTGTGTACGTGGGGCTGGACGCATTATCCGATACCGACGTAGCCGCCGCCGTGGGTAACAGTATGTTCGCCGATCTGGTCAGCGTTGCCGGATATATTTATAAATTCGGCGTCAATGATGGCCTGCCTGAGGATGAAAGCCAGACAAAAGTCCCGATTAATCTCCATTGCGACGAATTCAGCGAACTGATGGGCGATGAATTTATTCCGTTGATTAACAAAGGCGGCGGCGCAAATATCCAGGTCACCGCTTACACCCAAACGCTGAGTGATATTGAAGCTCGTCTCGGCAATGCGGCAAAAGCCCGGCAGGTTATCGGCAACTTCAACAATCTGATCATGCTGCGCGTGCGCGAAACCGCCACTGCAGAGCTGATGACCGCGCAGTTACACAATGTGGACGTGCTGACCAATACGGTCATCTCGGGCGTCACTGATTCCTCCAATCCCGATCATGAATCGGATTTTATCAGCAATACTCAGGATCGCGTCAGTGCCGTCAGCGTGCCGCTTATCGACCCGGCTGCATTGATCCAGCTTCCGAAAGGACAAGCTTTCGCTCTGTTGGAAGGCGGGCAATTATGGAAAATCAGGATGCCGCTACCCGCAGCAATTGACGACACCTTTATGCCAGACAGTGTCCTGCAACTGACGGAATATATGAAAGCTAGTTATCGTACCGGGGAGCAATGGTGGAATAGCGCAACACTCCCCGATACCGTCCCCCATCATGCAGATTTGCTGTCCACACTACAGGAAGGAATGGATGAGTGAGACCCCGAACCAGCCTGTTGCCCACCCAAAAGGAGTACTTTCCACGCTGTTGTCGAGTCTGGGAAAGATCTGCGCAGCGCTTATCGGTTCGTTGTTTTTCAGCCTGATTGTTGAATGGCTGGGGATCGCTTTTCTTTGGTCCGAACAAGGCGCGGAACACAGCCGTATAATGATGGAGACGGAATTAAACTGGTTTGCGGAAAATGTCACCCGGAGTTTGCTAATGTCGGATCCGGTGAACCAACTGGATATTATTCTGGGTAAAACATGGCAGTGGGTATTTATGGATACCGGATTCGTTCCCTGGCTGGAACAGCTACGCCATAAACAAGACAGCGACTGGTTTTACTGGTTAGACAGTTATGTCAAAGCAACGATTTATATCACGCTGACCTTTGTACTGAGAGTATTTATTCTGCTATTAACCTCTCTACTCTTTATCCTCGCGGCGCTGACTGGGATCGTTGACGGACTGGTGCGTCGTGATATTCGCCGTTTCGGCTGTGGATACGAGTCCGGCTTTATCTATCATCACGCCAAAAGAACCATTATCCCGACGTTTTTTCTGGCGTGGATGATTTATCTTTCATTGCCGTCCTCCATCAATCCCTGCGTGATTTTATTGCCGGCGGCATTTCTGCTGGGGGTGACGGTTTCAATTACAGTGGGGGCGTTTAAGAAATACATGTGAACATCTAAATAAAATAACTTTCACCTTGATGCTTCACGTCTAATCGTGCGAGACCTGTTATGATCTACATGTGTAGCGCTATTATGCGAAGCTATTTAATATAATGCGAGCACCAAACATGAGAAACATCTAACTTACAATCTATTTCTATTAAAATGCCACACACCAACAGAAATCCGCTCCAGGCAACAATTTCCCGAAACAAATAAACATAGCCTACAGATGAAACTGGAAAGATGATAACATTTGAATTGGTTATTAACCGGATTAGGCGATGAGCCATTATTTTCTGGCGAAAAAAAAATCCAACACACCTTATATATAGAAGTGGATATTTCATATAAAAACACTGACAATACCAGTTATAACAAAATATTCAACATCAGAGAACATGATTATAAGAAATAATCACCACCAATAGATTGAATTATATAATAATGAGTATCCTACTATTCATAACAACCAGATTTTTATAAAAAGACTATTCCGCCATACTATAGCAAATGCTAAAATCAACAAACATATGGGGGAGGATACTAATATGTATAGAGAAGAGTATACAAGATCGATTGTAAGAGACCCCGGGAAATAGAATCAACGTGTAACTGTGAAGATATATTACCGAATATGGAACGAGTGAGAATGATTCTTCACCATTAATTCACCAGATTTAATCACTATTTTCTGAGCATATAAATCGAGAATAAACCCACTTATCTCCTAGCTTTGAGGGGGTAGGTAGAATCAGTAATATTGGTTCATCGGCAACGGATCTAAATATAAAATAGCTCATATTACCTATTGGCAGCATGGGGGCCTGGCAAACCAGTAGAAATATTTAGGCGAAATGTTTTTTTCTATCCCCAATGATATATCAGAACAACAAGCAGCTATCGGTCATATTAATTCCATGACAGCATTATTAATCACGTCAGAAAGATTACCACTTAGAGATAACGTAAATCTTATAATTAATGCGGCTAATTCATCGATTGGAAGAATGCTTATTCGCATCGCCAACTGCATGAAAAAAAACCAAATAACCATCATAAGACATAGGCCTGAAAAAGGTTTTATTAATAATTACACAGTCTACAGCATCATAATACTTGGCAATAGGAACTACTATAATGAACTTAATTAAATAAAAAATCAGATGGTGTTGACGCCGTACTTGATTGTGTGGGTGGATATGATGCTATGTGCACATCTTATGCACTAAAACGTGGAGGGCAATTCATTCATTATGGTTTTTTATCTGACTAGAGTGTTCCACCTTCGTTTTGGAAAGAGAGGCCTGATATTGATTTTCCTCATTTTCACCTTAAGCATTGAATTCACGTAACTGAGAACAACTCAATACAAGATAAAATTAATGAGGTAATGAAACTCATAAAGGACAATGTTATATACAAAAATACATCGAATACATTTGACATTAAAGATGTCTCCATATATCATCAATTTAATAACAACAAGAAAAACCAAAGGAAAATTATTATTCAGGTATTGTTCTCCTTGTAATACACCTTTTTTATTTGGCGACAACGAATGACTACATCATGAAAACACAAGTTCCTTTCTGGACTTTTCTCTTCAACTAACCTACTCATAACGTTGCTCCCCCCAAAAAAACGTATTGTTATTTTATAAAATGCATAAATTGGAAGATCTTCATTAGGCACCAAATAGGGGAAAACAGGCCGGTCCCCAGAGATCCATCGCGACATGAGGGCAAAATTGGCCTAAACTAATGGCAAGTAAGTTCAGTAGCAGAGTGATAAGAGATTCTCGCTGGAAATGTGAAAGTAGTTATCATCGCAGAACATTCGATCTACGTTTTCCGACCGCAGATATTATCCTATGGTTGGATACATCACATATTCATGAAACGTATTGCAATTATGTCTCTGCGTAACAAACAACGCTCTGATTTACCTGATGGCTGTTCCGAGAAAATTGATGCAATATCTGGCTTTGTTGAATAATTCAGAGCCAGCCAACAGCAGGGTTCCCACCGATGCACTCGTTATGCGATCCTGACGCTGTCCTGCATCCCCAACAACGTCATCCGGTTAAGCGCTTTAACCATTGCCATCGCTTCGCCTGCCTGCGCGTCATAATCCCGCAGGCTCAGATGACCGCCCAGAGGGTTTTGATTCGGAATCATCGTCGTTTCTGCCACTGAATGCCGGTGATAACCAGCTTTATTTTTCCAGGTATCATTACTGCCGCTCAGATACTGATTCGCCACGGCGCGGTTACACTCTTGGTACTTGTCTGCCGGTAGTGCGCACCGCTTCGTGGCGGAATAAGTGGCCTGATTTTTTTCCTCAGCAACCCATCATGACAGTAACGGGTGTCATAAGCACCGTCAGCTAATGCTTCCCTGATTTTCCGGTAGGTCTGGTTAATCAGTCCCGGCAGTGCCTGCGCATCTGTCGTACCGCTGAGCGATAAATCGGCACAGATAATATCATGCGTTGTACTGTCCGCGGCCAGATGACGCTTGCACTATACTCTGTGCCTGTCAGCCCCATGCTGCCTGACTTTCCATTCGCCTTCGCCGAAGACTTTCAGTCCGGTGGCGTCAATGTCGAGGTGGGAGATTTCGCCACGGGTAGGCATTTTTATACTGATATTGACGCCCTTTGCTCGTTTGCTCGTTTGCTCGTTTGCTCGTTTGCTCGTTTGCTCGTTTGCTCGTTTGCTGACCAGAGAGTAATCCGGGCAACATAATACAGGTCATTAATTTAAAAATAGAGTCAATGAAGCCCTGTAATGCGCGGAGCGAAAGGTTAAACACATCAGAACCGTTGTGATGGCCATATCGGTGTAGTGAAACGGTCGGCCACGACCTTCAGGGTGAGCACAATCAGTCCATGCACGAGCCACCCAGTCAGGGAGGCACGCTGCCTGAGCGCATTGTTGTAGGCAGACCAGTTGGAAATTTTAAACTTTTGCTTTGCCATGGCAGCCCACTGTTGAAACGACTTTCGTGATAAGATCCGCCAATTGCCTAAAAGTTCGATTTATTCAACTAAGCCGCAATATTTATGTCGTTCCTTCGATATGAATGGCACTCCAATCGTTATGAACGACCAGCTATAGAGACTGACCGGCGAGCGAAGGAGGCGAGTATTCCTGTTATCCATCAACACAGTAAATCGAAGTCCACAGATTTGTTTCTGTGATTACGTCATGATCCCCGAAATTCCGATAAGGCTTCATCTGATACAGATTGCAAAAATCAGGATGTGTTCTCTACAGTGACCCAAGATACGCTTCTCCACATTCAACCTAAAATCTTTCATTTTCAATAAAATTCAATTAATTAGCGTCGTCACCACAATATACTAAGTTATTTAATACGCCCTTCACGGAAGCCACATCGATGTAAGTCAGATATCTACATATATTCAGTTAGTGATGAGACCTTGATCACAATATTGTGTTGATTACATTGTCAATACCAGTTTTTTATTAAATTATACATGTGGATTGTGACTGCAAAGCGGATTGTGGCTGCATAGCGGGCAAAACCTGATTTGGCGAAGTTTCTATTTCAATAGGAATTTCTCCAAATCAGGTTTTTTTTTCCTAAAAATAAAGGCGGGTTTTTATTATGAAAACGGTGGACTCAACATCAGCCATACTGCGTGAAATAGGTGGAGTCGAGAACATTGTTTCACTATCCCATTGCATGACACGTTTAAGATTTGTATTAATAAATGACGATACAATTGACGATGTACGCGTTAAAAATATCGCAGGCGTAATGGGGATATCCCGCCGAGGCGGACAATATCAGATAATAGTTGGGACGGATGTATCTCGGTTTTACGCCGATTTAATGAAATTAATATCAGTAAATGATAATGCTGACCAGTTAGTCCTGCCAAAAGAAAACCTATCAGAACGCGGCAAATCGTTGTCAATCAAACAAATTGGCAACGCAATCCTTGATGTTATTACCGGAACCATGAGCTCCCTGCTGCCGGTGCTTATTGGCTGCGGAATGATTAAGATAGTTATCCTGCTTTTGGACTTATTCAATATATCGACAGAATATCCCACGATCAAGATCCTCAGCATTATCAGTGATACGGCATTTTACTTTATGCCTATCATGGTGGCCTATTCGGCTGCGGTGAGGATGAAATGCAGCCCGTTGTTATCAGTCGCCACCGTGAGTATTCTTATTCATCCTGATCTTATTTCGATGTTTACACAAGGGAATTCGTCATTTTTAACCATTCCTGTGGTAGCTTCGCATTATGCTTCGTCAGTTATTCCCGCCTTTCTTATCGTATGGTTTTTATCTATCATAGAACCTATTGCCGATAAGTATATTTCAGGATGGGCTAAAACAATTTTAAAACCCATGTTGATACTGCTAGTTTGCGTCCCTGTTTCATTGATTCTGCTGGCGCCATTGGGAAATATTATTGGCTCGGGGATCGCGTCGGTAATTATTTCGGCCAGCCAGGGAAGTTTCAGTTGGCTGACGTTGGGTATCTTTTCAGCAGTATTGCCGTTTTTTATCGTTACCGGCATGCATTGGGCGATGGTGCCCTATATGATTAGCTCAATGGGAACAAGCGGACACGAGTCCATTGTATTACCGGCCATGTTGGCGGTAAATATCGGATTTTCCGCCGCCAGTGCGGCCGTCGCCTGGAAAACTAAAAATACCAATCTGAAAGCCATTTCGATTTCCGGATTCATCACCGCAGCGATATCCGGCATAACCGAACCCGTTATTTATGGCGTGGCGTTAAAACTTCGCAAGCCCTTCATTGCAACGATGATTGGGTCAGGGATAACGGGTATCTTTATCGGTGTGGTGTCACTTAAAGCATATGCATTCAGCGTGCCCTCTTTGGTAGCGATATTAATGTTTATGAAAAGCAGCGAGTATGCCAATTTAATTTACGCGGTAACTGCGGCGGTAATGTCTTTCATACTATGTTTTACCATGACATTAGTTTTGGGATGGAATGACCCTGAAGATTAATGAAAATCCATTTAGATTTTTAAATAAAGAGCAGAGATAATCTATGAAAATTGGAATTATCGGCACCGGAATGATCGTTAATGATTTACTGACCACGGTCAACGAGTTGGATATCAAATTAGTCGCTATTTTGGCAACAGAAGCCACGATTGAAGAAGGTCGTAAATTAAGCGATGCCTATGGAATTGAGCATGTTTTTATTGACTATAACAGCTTGCTACAGAGCGATGTCGACACTATCTATATCGCTCTCCCGAATCATTTACATTTCGTCTTTGCAAAACAAGCGCTGGAAAAAGGAAAACACGTCATTATTGAAAAGCCGATTGTTCCTTATAAATCCGAGCTTATTGAAATGCAACAGATCGCTCAGGCTAACAACCTGATAATTCTTGAGGCAATGAATATTCATTACCTTCCTGCATTTACGTTACTGAAAGAAAAAATCAAGATATTGGGTGAAATAAAAATCGCTCAATTTAATTACAGCCAGTACTCATCAAGATACGCAGATTTCAAGAAAGGTATAATTCATCCAGCATTCGATGCGCAAAAGCATGGCGGCGCATTAATGGATTTGAACATTTATAACATACATTCCATTATTGGATTATTCGGTTCGCCAAAAGCATCGCAATACTTTTCAAATGTAGAGAAAGGCGTCGACACCAGCGGGATTCTCTATTTAGACTATGGTAAATTCAAAGTGTCCAGCATTGGCGCAAAAGATTGTAAAGCGCCGATTATGATATCGATTCAAGGAACTGAAGGTAATATTACTATAGAAAGCTCTATGAACGTTCTTAAATCATTCACTCTGAATAAAAACACGGGTGAATCGGAGTTAATTGATAGTAACGATAACAAACACCGACTATATTATGAGTTTGAAACATTTTCTCATATCATAGATAATTTGGATTATGAGCGCGCTCATGCTATGTTGGACGTCAGTTTACAAGCCTTGGATATTATTGATTCCGCACGAATCAATAAAGGGGGATATTAAGAATGAAAAGCAATAAGATGCTTACCGTCGGTTATATCGGAAATGGTAAAAGTACCAATAGATACCATTTACCCTTTGTATTACAGAGAAAAGACAAATTTCATGTAAAAACGATTTACTCCCCCAATAAAGGGAAAAAAGACTGGGTGGAGATCCCCGATGTCACATACACAAACGAAATCAATGTTCTGTTAAATGATGCCGATATTGATCTGATTGTGATCTGTACGCCCGCCGTCACCCATTACGAACTGGCAAAACAAGTTCTTAATGCCAATAAGCATTGTCTGGTGGAAAAACCCTTCACTCACACCACCAGCCAGGCAAAAGAATTATTCGAATTGGCGAAAAACAAAAATCGAGTAATTCAATGTTATCAAAACAGAAGATTGGACAGTGATTTTCTTACTACCCAGAAAGTCATTGAATCAGGAAAATTAGGCGATCTGCTGGAAGTAGAAATGCACTATGACTATTATCGTCCCTACTTCCCGGAACAATGTAAAAATTATGCACAGATCGATAGCTACCTATACGGTCATGGATGTCATACATTAGATCAAGTATTATCTTATTTTGGTAATCCCGATCGTATTCATTATGATGTTCGCCAGTTGCTTGGCGAGGGCAGAATGAATGATTACTTTGATCTGGACTTATATTACGGCATTGTTAAAGTATCGGTAAAATCCAGTTTCTTCAGAGTAAAAGAACGCCCCAGTTTTGTCGTATATGGCAAACACGGAATGTTCATCAAAGAGAAAAAAGATCGGCAGGAAGAACATTTAAAACTTTTTTACTTACCCGATCACGACGACTTTGGCGTAGATAATCCCAGCGACTATGGAACCATCATTTATTATGATGATGAAGGTACTTATCATGAAGAGAAAGTCACTTCCGAAGTAGGCGATTATGGACGTATTTATGATATGCTTTATGAGTCCATCGTGAGTGGTAAAGAAAAATTTGTTTCTGATGAACAAACGATATTGCAAATATCCGTCCTGGAGGAAGGAACGGCTCACCTAAAATAATCGTTATCTTGGGAATGAAGTTATTTTCAACACTTCATTTCCTATTTTTCCGTTATGCGACTATTCTAACCTCCCGGCTTAGTTGAATGAAAATACTGGATGTTGCTTCATATTGAATTAAAAAAATAAAGTGCTATTTTAGCATGCATATCTGTTACTTTATTGGCAGGTAAACCTGAATCTTTCAGATTTTTTCTGAGGTTATGATGAAAATTGCCAAAGTCATTAACCACAACATCGTTGTGGTCTTGGACGAAAACCATCGAGAGCAGGTCGTTATGGGGCTCGGCATAGGATTTAAAAAAAAAACCAACGATATGCTTGATGACAGAAAAGTTGAAAAAATATTTGCTTTAAAAAATGATGAAATCACGTTCAGATTAAGCGAGCTACTCGGCCAGATTCCTATTGAAGTGATGACGACATGCGATCGTATTATCAACGTATCAAAGCAAAAACTGGGGGAATTGCAGGAAAATATTTATATCTCACTTACCGATCACTGCTACTCCGCGCTTGAACGCCATAAGAAAGGCATCAATATCCGCAACGTATTGTTATGGGAAATAAAACGTCTTTATCCTAAAGAATATCAACTGGGTCTTGAAGCGATTGATATCATTGACAATCGTCTTGGCGTCAGAATGACTGAGGATGAAGCGGGCTTCATTGCATTACATCTGGTCACTGCTCAACTCGGTCATGAAATGCCAGAAGTAATCCACATTACTCAAATAGTAAATGAAGTTCTGGATATCACGAAATATCAGCTCAATTTGGAGTATAAAGAGGATAACTTAAGTTACCATCGCTTTGTTACTCATCTAAAGTTCTTTGCGCAACGGATGCTGAACCGCTCTACGGTTCAGGATGACGATACCAATTTACACTCTGCGATCAAAATCAATTATAGTCAAGCGTGGGAATGTGCGGAAAAGATTAAAGCGCATCTGCTGAATCACTATCAGTATGAATTAACAATAGAAGAAGTGATGTTTCTTGCCATTCATATCGAACAGATTCGTAAAGATAACCGGTGCTAAGTCGAACATGATAACAACTGCAAGGAATTAAGGTTATACGTAATCTGGTTTGTCGTCTTTAAGCGTATCGTTACTCCTGACTGATCTTGCCCAGCAACGGTGGACACAGCCTTAAGCGAGGTTTCTTTCCTCAAATTGCACCGGGCTTAGCCCGCCGTTGGCACTATGCCGTCGGTGCCAATTGTAGTCTATCTCGATATACTCGAATACCGCCGATTTCATCTCCTCCCGCGTGTTGAACCTCTCTCCGTGGATTAGCTCCACTTTCAGGCTGTGGAAGAAGCTTTCCGCACAGGCGTTATCAAAACAACAGTCCTTTGCGCTCATACTGCATATCAGTCCATTGTCTTTTATAACACCCTGATAATCATGGGAACAATACTGGCTACCTCTGTCAGAATGAACTATCACGCCTCGCGGCATCTTTCGCCGCCACAGCGCCATTTTCAGCGTATTGCACGCCAGTTCCGCCGTCATTCGTTCCGACATTGACCAACACACCACCCGACGCGAATACAGGTCGATAACCACCGCCAGGTACAGCCAGCCTTCCTCTGTCCACAGATAGGTGATATCCCCAACGTACTTCTGGTCCGGCCCCGTTGCACTGAAGTCCTGTTGCAACAGGTTCGGCGCCACCGGCAGGTTATGCCGGCTGTTTGTCGTGGCTTTGAACTTACGCGCCGCTCTGGCCCGTAATCCCTGACGTCACAGACTGGCTGCCACCGTTTTACGGTTCCAGCCATGGCCGGCTTCACGCAACGCCTGCGTCAAACGGGGCGCGCCATAGCGCTGTTTTGCCTGTATAAAAGCTTGCGCCACCCGCTCATCACACTGCTGGCGGCGCATCTGCCGCAGCGAGGAGGATTGCCGGCGCTTCAGCCACTGCGCGAGACACGCAACACCCGGGCCAGGCTTTTCACTGAGAACGCCGCCTGATGTTGGTGTATAAAAGCGTACTTCACTTCAGGCGTCTGGCGAAGTAGGTGGCCGCCTTTTGGAGGATGGCCAGTTCCTCATCCCGCTCGGCCAGTTGGCGCTTGAGGCGGGCGATTTCTGTTGCCTGTTGCTGCTCACGCTCAGAGGTGGAGCCCTGCTGACGTTGTTTACTGCGCCAGACGTAGAGTTGAGAGTCGTGCAGGCCGAGCTCCCGGGCAGCTTTGGCCACACCGATGCGCTCAGCCAGCGCCAGCGCCTGCTGGCGAAATTCCGGGGTATATTGATTACGGGATGTCTTCTTCACAGATTTTGCTTGCGTCATGGTTCACCTTGTTAACGATTTTACTCGCTTAACAGCGTGTCCACTATTCGTGGGTAGGATCAGACAGCTCAAAGTCCGACGTACTGGTCAGTGGGAAAAACAGTGTTGTGCTCCGATTGATTAACCGATACGGAGAAATTTATGAGAATGTTTTGGTTCGTCATTACCTGCGCCATCTATCAACCAAACACGCAAAATCAAGTGCTCGTCGCTCCATAACTCTCAGCTGTTTATAGTTAGGCAAAATTCTCTTCAACAAGACTGACACTGACGCCCCTAGCTGGCAGAACAAGCGACTGGTTTTTCATCACAAAATTGCCACTCAACAATGCTTTTCTATCTTCCCACGAATAGATCACTTCTATCGCCTTCGCTGAGGTAGTAAAACTGAAAAATACCGCCATACCCTGTACCATTGATACAGCACTGGGCAATCGGCAGGATGCTAAATTACTGATAGTTCACCACCCATTCGACTTTTTACTAGCGCCAAAATTTCCGTTTCGTCCTCCGGCGATAGAACCTGAAATGCTAAATAGCTTATATGGACACCTCCCCGATACAAGTACGGGCAGATCTTTTTCTGACAAAGTAGCCACACACATATATCCGGCTTCGTGAGCCCTGATGAACATCCGCACTCTCTGCCCTCATTAGTGCCATGGCTTGTTACAGCCCGGCTATTTGCCAGGTTTACAAAGAGTCGGTTCTACCTGTCAGCACATCAACTCTTGGGACTTATTAAAATCAGTTAGTTACTTGATCATGTACGCTGTCTTCTGGTTTATAAGCGCCCAGGCTATTCGGGCATTTTTGTTGGCAAGCGCCACTACAGCCTTATTCACGCCACTTCGGGCAATAACACCCTTCAGCCATCGCTGAAAACCACCACACCGTTCTTCCGGGAGGTTAATAATCCGGTAAACCACTGAGCGAGCGCCGTGGATAAGTAACCCACGCAGATAACCATCTCCACGTTTTGTTATCCCGGGTAGTCTGACCTTACCACCACTACTGTACTCTTTCGGAACCAGACCCAGATAGCTGGCAAAGTGCCGGCCATTCTGAAAATCTGTGCTGTCACCCAGCGCCACCGTCAGGGCTGAAGCGCCCAGTGGCCCGATACCGGGTATGCTTTCCAGCCGGAGAGTATCCTCATTTTGCTGACTGATACGCGCAAGACGCAGGTCCGGTTCTTTAATTCGCTGCTGACTGCCCTGAAGTTCCTGCAACATTTCGTGGAACAGTTGACGGCTGAGCGTGGTGAGCTCATTTCCCGCATCCTCCAGGTAATCTGGCAGGCACGCCATGATTTTATGGGCCCCTTCCGGTATGGCGATACCGTATTCCAGGCCCAGACCCCGTATCTGGTTAATCAGCGCGGTTTTGTTTTTCATCAGCCGCTGGCGAACCCTGTGCAGACACTGAATATCCTGCTGTTCAAGAGATTTCTCCGGCACATAGCGCATACTCGGGCGACTGTCAGCTTCTACAATTGCCGCTGCATCATTTTTATCGTTTTTACTGCCCATCCTGAAGGGAGCGACATACTGTGGACTGATTTGCCTGACGTCATGTCCGTATTGCCTGAACTGGCGAGACCAGTAATTCGCACTGCCGCACGCTTCCATTACAATACGGGACGGAGGCTGCTGAGCAATGAACGCCATCAGTTTTTCACGGTTGATCATTTTGTTCGCTTTCTTCCTGCTCTGCGCAGACACGATGTTCACCTGAAAAACTCGCGTTGCCAGATCAATTCCGATAATTTGTTCCATGGGACACCTCTTCATGTTGCTGTTGGTTTGCACTTACAGCATGGCTCACTGAGGCCTTTGTGGGGAGGTGTCCATTTCATTAGCGCCTAATATCGCTACATTTTTGCCAGCCCATGCCTGCCTCCCGGGAATGGGCTGACGGTTTCCATAAAATAACGAACTTTATTCAACAGTTGCCACATTGAACGGCACTGATGGTTGCGGGTGATTGTGTCGTGCAGTGCCTGCCACAGACGCTCAACATGGTTAACCCACGGCGAGTAAACCGGCTGGGAAATCACCCTGAACTTCGGATTCTGTTTCAGCCAGCGCTGCGTTTCCCGGCTTTTATGGATAATATAATTGTCCACAATGAGGGTGATCGTTTTTGCCCGCCGGTACGTTGTCTTCAAATGCTTTAACAGGCTGATAAATAAGACTGAACTTTTGCTGCTGCCTCCAGCATAGCTGACTTTACCTGTGCTGCTGTGTAACGCCCTGCCAGATAGTACTTTTCATTCTGACCGGGCGTCACTATGCGTTTCTGCTGGCCGCGTACCTGCCAGTCCGCGCCGATTTTGGGGTTGAGATGGATATCCACCTCATCTTCGTAAAACACCGGGTTTTCTGTGCTGCATTTCTCCAGCGCCTGATGAATTTCCGCCATTCTTTCTTTTTTGTGCGGGTCGCGGATGCACAGTGTGGGAGCAGCTTTTCGCCACACCAGTCCGATAGCGGGTAACCAGCGGCGGAGTGTCCCGGCATGCACCTGAAAACCCGGTTATCTCATTGATTTTTATTGCCATCAGTTCTGTGCTCCAGCGGGAACGCTGATAACCAAAATCGCCTGGCGTGTGTTTTACCAGTCGACGCAGCAACGCACAAATATGCTCATACGGCCACTGACGCCCGCGCCCCGCAGGTAAAGAGACGAGACCTTCAATACCCGACAGCGTAAACCAGTTAATCCAGCGTCCCACTGATGAGCGGGCACAGCAGAGCGTTCTGGCGACGTCGCTGACACGTTCGCCCCAATGTAACATCAACATGGCGGTCAGTCTGCGGGCATGGTTTTATCACGTGTTTTATGGATAGTTTTCTGCATCAGGCGCCGTTCGGTACGGGGTATTGGTGCAATGTTCGGCATCGCTCAGTCCGGTTGGTGATTTGTGATGTTTGGTGATTGATCAGATCGCATAATCCGGACGGAGTTCCCACAAATTGATCTACTATTCCGCGCAGCTATTTAGGCTCAGGCCAGCCAGTTCATCATCAGCGGTATAAAAATAGGCTAACGACACGTCCAGCACATCCGCTTGCCGTTGAATCGTCTCGGAGTCGGCCTCATGCACGCCCTTTTCATAGCGATTGATACGGGGACTGGCGACAAACTCATCGATCCCGGCCTCAATGCCGAGTTGTTTTTGCGATAGCCCTTCCCCTGGCGCGCCTGCTTAAGCCGCTGATAGAAAATAGCGTGGTAATTGGGTTTGCTCTTCATGGCTACGATAATCGTAGTTTTTTTGCTTGAACGTCATACTACGAATAATGTAGCATCAGGTGGTACATGTTCCTTTTACGACGAAAAGTTAGGGGATTTACATGAAAAACGACTGGCATCAGGCGGATATCATCGCCGCCTTACGCAAACAGAGTACGACCATGGCCGCGCTTTCTCGTTCTGCCGGATTGAGTTCATCGACGCTGGCAAATGTTCTGACACGTCCCTGGCCGAAAGGAGAATGGTTAATCGCCGAGAAGTTGGGCATTTACCCTGCCGAGATCTGGCCAAGTCGTTACTATGATTCTGAGGGAAGATTAATCGACCGTAAGATAAAAATCAGAGGGAAGCGGGCTAAGTAACACGAACGCATTACCTGATCCATTTATTTTCCAGCGAGGCAAGCAGCGCATTTTGTTGAGCTGCCGATAGTTCGGCAAATTTCAGGATCATCTTAGCCAGATTATCGTCGTCTGCATAGAAGTACGCCAGCGGGACTTGTAAAGCCAGCGCCAGATGGCCGGCTGTCACGATATTGGCTTCGTGTACGCCTTTTTCATACCGGTTGATACGCGTACTGGCAACGAACTCGTCAATCCCGGCGGCGATACCCAGCCCTTTCTGGGACAGCCCACGAAGCTGACGGGCATCCTTTAAACGTTTACTGAAAATATCACTGTGCGATCGATGAGCATTCATAACTACGATAATCGTAGTTATGAAGAATTACCGATACTACGATTATCGTAGCCGGGTGAATGATTTGACAATGTATTTGGCGCAGTAATCGATGTCACTCATGCCCGGGAACATCTGAGCCAGACTTCAGATGGCAAAATCTTCCAGTGTCTTGCCGTCCTTTTCAATGGCTTCACGGATGACGGCAGGGGTTCGGCCTTGCCCAGTCCATGTCCGCTCGTTGCCGTTTTCATCCGTGTATTGATATCTGGCGGGACGAGGCGTGCGTTTGGCTTTGGCTGGCCGGTTTTTTACATCGCCAAGCAATTCAGCAGGATCAATACCGTCTTCCAGCAATCTGGCGCGTAAAGCCTCTATTTTAGCCTGCCGTTCAGTCTGTTCCTGCTGATTTCGGGAGTCTTCCTCGCGGCGATCTTCAACAATGGCCGTCAGTTTCTCCAGCATCTCTTCCAGCGTTGCCAAATCGGTTTCGCGTGCCAAAGCGCGCAGGGAGCGTATGTTATTTAATACCTTAAGAGTTTCACTCATTTATCGTCATCCTGATGGTTATCAATCAGCGTTATCTTACAGGAGAGACAGGATTCTGAACTACTCGTTCAGCACAATAGAGTCTGATGCTCCAAACGCCTTCCCCAAGAATTTTCTTTTTTTCCGCTAATCAGTTGATTGCGGAAACCGTTTAACCGCTCTGGCACGCTGCAAGCCTCCCCTCAATTGTCTCTGGAGGCCAGAATGACTTTTCTTTCGCGACTGTGTTTATCCGCCATGCTGCTGGCCGGTCCGGTTTATGCCGCACCGACGACGGAACAGGCCAGTCTTGCCCTGATGCTAACGCAACTCAATCATATCGAGTCCACCCTGCAATGTGCGCAGACACAAGCCGCCCAGGCCCCGGCTGAACGCTTCTTTTTCGATTACACGCAGGCCTACGCGGATATCGGAACTATCCGTACCGGTATTGAGCACTATCTGATGCCGGCCCGGGCGCAGCCTCGCCACATCATCCCACTTTCAGGCCGTTACCGGCTTGAGGATGCCGCGCAATGACGTCTGAACAAATCACCGCGTTTCAGGCGGGAAGTTCCGCACAGCCCGCCGAGGTCAACGTGGTGGTGCTGGGATTATTGTGCGCCGCGCTCTTCGTGTGGGCCGCCTGGGTGCTGCTGCGCTCTTGGCAGGCTTATTCCGGCAACGCGCTGACGCTACGCCAGTTCGGCGGGATCGCCGCCCGCACCACGCTATTGCTTCTGGTCTGCTTCTGGCTGGTTCTCAGCTAATACCCCGTCTTCTTTAATGCCGTTCATCCGGAGAGTGCCATGTCTACAAAACACCTGATCCGTCGTTTTTATTTCGCCGTCTTGCTGTCCGCCTGTTCATTTTCCACCTATGCCGATTTACCCACGATGGAAGATCCCTCTCGCGGCAAGGGCAGCGGCATCATGGATACGCTTAAAAATTACGGCTACGACATCGTGATCCTGCTGTCGCTGGGCGTCTGCGCCGTAGGTTTTCTGGTCGTCGCCAACAGTTGCATCGCCACCTATTCGGAGATCCAAAACGGTAAAAAACAGTGGAAGGATCTGGGCGCCATGGCGGGCGTCGGCGCCATCCTGCTGGTCGTGACCATCTGGCTGCTGACGCAGGCCAGCGAGGTGCTGTGATGACATTGACGATCGATTTTCTGCCGGACCGCCTCAATCGCGAACCGGTCGTGTTTCGCGGGATGACGGCTTCCGAGCTTTTTATCTCGCTGGCTGCCGGCTTCCTGTCGGGACTAACCGGCGGAATACCACCCGCGCTGTTACTCGGCGTCTGGGCGCTGATCCCCACCGGCGGACTGGCAGGCGCCGCGCTCGCCATTCTGGTCGGCGGACGCTATCTGGCGCGCCTGAAACGGGGGCGACCGGATACCTGGCTATACCGCTCGGCGGACGCCTGGCTGGCCCGTCAGGGTTTCGGCGATCCCCGTCTGGTGCAAAGCAATGCGGTCTGGTCTACCCGCAGGAGCGTGAAATCATGAGCCAGTTCAAACACGCGCTGGCCGCCCGCGATGCGCATATTATCACCCTGCGTCTGGCGCTGGGCCTGCTGCTGGTGATTATCGCCGCACTCTGGTACGGCTGGCAAAGCGCGCCACGACACCTGACCATTCATAATCCGCCCGATCTGCGCGCCGGCAGCACCCGTCCGTGGTGGGAGGTACCGCCGGGCAATGTCTACGCCTTCGCATTTTACATCTTTCAGCAAATTAACCGCTGGCCCGTTGATGGCGATCGGGATTATCCGCGCAATCTTTCCGCACTGAGCGCCTATCTGACGCCCGCCTGCCGGGCGCAACTGGAGCAAGACTACCGTCAGCGCCGGGACGCCGGAGAATTGCGCGACCGGGTGCGCGGCGTTTATGAAATCCCCGGACGCGGCTTTAACCACAAACGCGTGGAGGTGCTGGATCGCGATCGCTGGACGGTCACGCTCGATCTTACCGTGGATGAATATTATCGCGCGGAGCCCGTCAAGCGTGCGCTGGCACGCTACCCGTTAAGCGTCGTGCGCTATGACGTGGACGCTGAAAAAAATCCCTGGGGACTCGCACTCGACTGTTTTGCCCGCCCCCCGCAAAAACTGGAAGCGACGAGCGCAACGGAGGAAAAATGAAAAAGGTCATCCTGCCTCTCCTGCTTTTGTTCTGCCCTTTCTTCGCTACCGCAACAGAGCTGGTGCAATGGCAACGCATCCCTCTGCCGGTTGAACTGCATGTCGGCCATGAACGCGTGCTGCTTATCAACAAAAACGTCCGCGTCGGCTACCCCGCCGAGCTCGGCGACAAACTACGGATCCAGAGCAGCGGCGGAACGGTCTACCTGCGGGCCAGTAAACCGTTTACCGATACCCGTCTTCAGCTCCATGACGTGGAGAGCGGCGAGCTGATTTTACTGGATGTGCGCGCCGCTGACGGCGATGCGCTGGAGCCGCTGGAACTGCGTTACGACGAAGCGGTTTACCGTAACGATATCCCCGACAGGCCGGATACCGAGGCCCCGGCCGATAGCGTCGCGGAAACGCCTTTCCCCGTGCCGGTCGCGCTCACCCGTTATGCGGCGCAAATGCTCTATGCGCCGTTGCGCACCGTCGAGCCGGTAGTAGGAATTCGCCAGGCTCCCGCGCGTCTGCCCGCTACCGTCACCACGTTGCTGCCGACTGAGCCGGTAACCGCCACGCCCCTGGCGGCCTGGCAACTCGACGGCTACGCGGTCACGGCCATCAGGCTGCAAAACCGCAGTCCGGGCCGTATTCACCTCGATCCACGCGCGTTACAGGGCGCCTTTGTCGCCGCCACGTTTCAGCACGACTGGATCGGCGCACAGGGTACGCCGCAAGACACCACCGTGGCGTACCTGGTCACAGACGGCGGCGCGGATCACGCCATACTGCCGGAGCCGCCCGCTGTCGAAAAAGGGAACAAGGGGGCAAAACGATGAAATTACAGGCCAACAACCTGTTGAAACTGCTTCTCCCCTGCCTGCTGCTGGGCGCAGGATTTATCGGACTGAAATCCTGCCAGCCCGCCGGCAGCGAAAAAAGCGAGCAGGACGAACATGCCGCGGCCGATTTAAGCGGCGACGAGCTCACCGCGCTGGGCATCGACGGCGATACGCCCCGGGATACCGTCGCCACGCTGGTCGGCCAGATGAAACAGTACCGTCAGGAAATGGCGGAAATGCGTGAGAACAGCGCCGCGCTGGTTCAGGAGAACCGGCGGCTACGTGAACGCGACCAGAATGTGGAAAGCCGCATCAATAACGCCATCAGCCGGGAGCGCGAGACGTTCAGTTCAGCGCTACAAAAGCAGCAGAGTACCCTGCTGGACAGCGTTCAGGAGAAACTCAGCCAGCTGACGCAGAAGCCCGCCGCCGCGGACGATATTCCTCTCGGACTGGGGCTGGAAAATCAGGGGGTTCCCGCTGGCGCCCTGCGCTGGATAGAGCCTGCCGATGCCATGCCCGTGGACAAACGCGGTCAACCCGCCGTTTCCGGCGTGCAGTTCCCGATGCCGTTCGGCTTAGCCGGAGATAGCGCGAACGGTCGGCAGAAGGAGGCTCAGGGTGAGGACACGTCAGGCAAACGTGCAGCTAAAGAGGTTGTGCCGATTTACACGCTGCCAGAAAACAGCACCCTGACGGGTTCGGTCGCCATGACCGCGCTGCTGGGGCGGATCCCGATTAACGGCACGGTCAGCGATCCGTATCCCTTCAAGGTATTGATCGGCCGCGATAACCTGACCGCCAACGGCATCGAACTGCCCGACGTCGAAGGCGCTATCGTTTCCGGTACGGCATCCGGCGACTGGACGCTCTCCTGTGTGCGCGGTACGCTTCACAGCATCACCTTCGTCTTTCGCGACGGCACCGTGCGTACCGTTCCGCAGGCCGCCGGTCAATCAGGCCGTGGCGGCAACAGTTCACAAAACAGCGGCAGCGGGATCGGCTGGCTGTCCGATCCACACGGCCTGCCCTGTATTCCCGGTGAGCGTAAATCCAACGCCGCAGAGTATCTGTCGTCGCAATTTTTACTGTCGGGATCGTCCGCAGCCGCCAGCGCGTTCGCCAACGGACAGACCACCTCCACCGTGGAAGACGGTTCGATCACCTCCGCCGTCACCGGCAACAGCGGACAGTATGTCCTGGGGCAGGCGCTGGGCGGCGGCCTGAAAGAATCCGCCGACTGGTTCAAACAGCGCTACGGTCAGATGTTCGATGCCGTTTACGTCCAACCCGGCCACCCGGTCGCCTTACATATCACGCAACAACTCGCCATTGATTACGAAAAACAGGGCCGCAAAGTGAAATACGCGCCGGCCACCGGCAATAAAGGAGGACTGGACTGATGAAACGCCACTTTCTTTCTCTTCTGCTGCTGACGCTGGCAGCTACAGGATGCAGCACCTCGCAGGAAACCCTGCTGCCGGTGGATGAAAACACCACCATGCTGAGCCTGTGGGGACGTCAAACCGGCGACAACCGCACGCTGTATGACCAGCGCAGCCTGCTGCGCCGCCCGCTGGAACAGCCCCTGACGCAAGAGCAGCAGTCCTATACCCGCACCGCCGGAAACGAAATCCGGGCGCAGTTCCGACGCCTGCCCAACCCCGATATGTTGATGTATGTCTACCCACACCTGACGGACGGCGAACCCACGCCGGTGCCGGGCTATTCCACCGTATTTCCTTTCTACACGCGGGTGCAGTACGCCATGCCCGGCGAACGCACGGAGGCGCTGTAATTATGCAGACCGCACAGCCTCGTACCGGGAAACTCACGCAACAGGCGGCGAACGCCGCGTATCAGAAAGGCCCCTCCTTTGTCGATTTGCTGCCGTGGGTAGAATACCAGCACGACAGCCAGACGTTACTGCTTGACGACGGCCGCTCGGTGGGCGCTGTTTACAATATCACCCCTGTCGGCACCGAAGGCCGCTCGCAGCAGCATTTATCCGAGATCCGGGATATCGTCAAAGACGCGCTTCAGGATACCTTTGAGGAGTTGGATAGCTGTCCGTGGGTAGTGCAGTTTTTCTGTCAGAACGAGGACGATTTCAGCGGCTATCTGCAACAGCTACGCGACTATGTGACGCCGGCAGCGCAAGGGTCGGCATTCAGCGAAGCCTGGCTGAGCGAAATGGAAAAGCACCTGAACGGCATCACTCGCACCGGCGGTCTGTTTTTTGACGATGTGGTGACTCGCACGCCGTGGCGGGGGCAAATTCGCCGCACCCGGCTGGTGATTTACCGCTATTCGCCGGCCAGAACGCAGCCCAGCGACCTGTCGCCGGAGCTGGCGCTGAATAATGCTGGCGACAGGCTGGTATCCGCGCTGGCGGGCGCCGGACTTCACGCACGACGTCAGACCGGCGCCGACGTTCAGCGCTGGCTGACGCGCTGGTTTAATCCTGCCCCGCCGTGCGACGACCGCCAGGCATTTTACGGCATGGCCCCGGAACAAGATCCCCTCGACGAAGCAACGCCGCCGGTCATGACTGATTTTGCCGAGTCACTGCTGTTCAGCGAACCTGTTTCCGACGCGCGTCAAGGGATTTGGTGCTTTGACCGGCTGCCTCACAAGATTGTGACGGTTGATCGTTTACGCAAACCACCGCGTATCGGCCATCTGACCGGGGAAAACCGCAAGGGCGACGGCATCAATGCCCTGTTCGACCTGTTGCCAGAATCCGCCATCATGGCGCTGACGATGGTGGTTTATCCGCAGGACCGGCTGGAAGCGCACCTGAACCGCCTGGCAGACCGCGCCATCGGTGAAAATGTCGATTCGGAATACACAAAGAAAGACTGCCGGGACGTCAGACAATGGCTGAAAGCAGGCCATAAAATGTATCGCAGTACGCTGGCATTCTATCTGTCGGGCCCGGACGTTGCGGCACTGAACCGGCAAAGCCGGGAACTGAACAGCGTATTGCTCAACGCCGGACTGGTGCCGGTACAGGACGGTGATGAAGTGGCGCCGTTAAGCAGCTACCTGCGCTGGCTGCCGATGTGTTTCGATCCGGGCCGCGACAAGCGTCATCTGCATACCCGGTTTAATTTCGTGCAGCATATCGCCAATCTGCTGCCGGTCTTCGGACGCGAAACCGGCACCGGGCATCCCGGCATCAGCTATTTCAACCGGGGCGGCGCGCCGTTCGACTTTGATCCCCTGAATCCGGCCGATCGAGCCAAAAACGCGCATCTGTTGCTGCTGGGGCCGACCGGGGCGGGGAAATCGGCCACCCTGAATGGCAAAATCGCCCAGTTGATGGCGCTGCACCGCCCCCGCCTGTTTATCGTCGAGGCGGGAAACAGTTTTGGGTTGATCGCTGACTATGCGAAACGGCACGGACTGACGGTCAACAAAATTAGCCTCAGACCCGGCAGCGGGCTCACCCTGCCGGTCTTCGCCGACGCATGGCGGCTGGCGGAGCAGGATATCAGCGCCGACCTGCCGGATAGCGACGAGGAGGAAAAACAGGACGATGACGACCAGCGCGATATCCTGGGTGAGATGGAGATCACCGCCAGACTGATGATTACCGGTGGCGAAGCGCGGGAAGACGCGCGTCTCACTCGCCCTGACCGCGCCATGATCCGCCAGGCGATCATCAATGCCGCCACGACGTGCCACCGGGTCGGGCGTCAGACGCTGACGCAGGATGTGCGCGATGCGCTGTTCGACCTCTCCCGCGACGCCACGCTGCCGGAACCCCGCCGCAACCGGGCCTATGAAATGGCGGAATCCATGAACATGTTCTGCTCCGGCTTCGAGGGTGAGTTGTTTAACCGGGAAGGACAGCCCTGGCCCGATGCCGATATCACTCTGGTCGATCTGGCCACGTTCGCCCGCGAAGGCTACGAGGCCCAGCTTGCCATCGCCTATATTTCATTGATTAATCACATCAACAATATCGGTGAACGCGATCAGCACCTGTCCCGCGCTATCGTCAATATTACCGATGAAAGCCATATCATCACCGTCAACCCGCTGCTGGCGCGCTTTCTAACCAAAGGCTCAAAAATGTGGCGTAAACTCGGTATCTGGCTGTGGCTGGCGACGCAAAACCTGGCTGACTTTCCGGATGACGCGAAAAAGCTGCTGAACATGATTGAATGGTGGGAACTGCTGGTTATGCCGCCCGAGGAAGTAGAACAACTTGAGCGCTTCAAAATCCTGACCGAAGAACAGCGCCTGTTGCTGTTGTCCGCGCAGAAAGCCCCCGGTAAATACACCGAAGGCGTAGTGTTAGCCAGCAAAGTGGAAGCGCTGTTTCGGGTGGTCCCGCCCAGCCTGTTTCTGGCATTGGGGATGACGGAAAAACACGAAAAAGCGCAACGGGCTCAACTGATGCGGGAGCAAGGGATCAGCGAACTGGACGCCGCTATTCTGGTGGCCCAAATACTGGATGAAAAGCGGGGGCTGATGACAATATAATGAGCGGGATTAGAAGTTTGCTGAGTTACTTCCCTGTACGCGGTACACCTCTTTTCCCCCTAAAGGAGGCATATTCCATGGCATTAACCAATGCCGTCGTCCGGCAGGCCAGCACCACCGGCAAAATCTAGACCCTGAACGGATACCGACGGTCTGTCATTGTTCGTGGCTGGTAAAGGCGCGAAGAAGTTGTTGGCGATGCTCACGCGGAGAACATCCCCACTCTTTTTTAAACGCCCGACCAAACGCGCTATCGCTATTGTACCCGGCGGACTGCGAGATCTGAGTGATTGAATCGCGGGAATTTCTGAGGCGCTCTCCTGCAAGCAACATTCGCCATTGGGAGAGATATTTCATCGGCGTGATGCCGACCTTGCGCTTAAAATGTTCGGTAAAAACGGTCCGGGACATACCAACCCGCTTTGCCAATTCCTGCAAAGTCCAGGGGAAAGCTGGCTCTTGGTGCATATAAGTAATCGCGGCTTTGAGCTGCGGATCGGAAAGGGCAAACATCCAGCCAACGTGTTCATTCCCTTTCTGCTGAAGGAATACCCTTAGCGCCTGAACCAGCATGATTTGTACCAGTTGCTGCGCGATCAAATCACCACCCGGTTGGGGCACGCGCATCTCTTCTCGCAGACATTCCATGGCATTACGCATAACCTTTTGCCCGATACCTTCGGTGACCGGTATCAGTGGGGGCAGGGAATGCAGCAGGATATCGGCATGGGCGCTGCTGAAGGTAAAACGTCCACCAAGAATAAACGCCCCATCCCGGGGCGCTTGCATTGTTAGCGCTGAGCCCGTCTCCTTGTCCGGCGGGATAAAAGGCTGCGGTAGACTGTCGGGAGCGGTCGCCAGACAAAAGGGGGCGCCGGAAGGCAGAAACACACAGTCGCCCGATTTTAGAAAGATTGCCTCCTGGCTCCCGGTGACAGCGACCCAGCAGTTTCCGTCGATAACAACGTAGCATTTGATGCCCTGGTGTCGCCTGAATTCAAGCCCGGTTCCCGCAGTTAGGGGAAAACCGCCGGAGATATAAGCCTCCAGTTTGAGCAATGACAGAACTTCTGAAAGAGGATCCATAAAATACCGTACGATCTGCATAGAATAACGAATTTATAGCAGAGACCGTACCGATCATCCTCTTTTACACTGACACTTAAGGGTGAAATAGTTAATCTGAACTGCTTACCGGGGGAAATTATGAATATATTTTTAACGGGAGCCACCGGTTTTATTGGACTCGCGATCACCACAGAACTTATTCGGGCTGGCCATCGGGTAACGGGCCTGGCTCGTTCGGATAAAGGCGAACAACTTCTTGCTCGTGTCGGAGCAGAAACTCATCGGGGAGCGCTGGAAAATATTCAAAGTCTGGTTGACGGGGCACAAAAGGCCGATGCGGTGATTCATTGTGCTTATGACAACACTTTTAGCCATCCGGAAGAGATGGTGAAAAAAGAAACCCAGGCCATCAAAGCGCTGGGAAGAGGGCTACAGGGCTCTACACGCCCCTTGATCATTACTTCTGTTGCAGCCATGGGCTGTGCCGCGCCGGGTCAACTGGCTACCGAAGATTTTTATGATCCCGCGACGCGGAATCCGCGTAAGTCAACCGAACTGGCCGGGGCCCGCGTAGCAGACAATGGAGTCAACGTTTCGATTGTCCGGCTCCCGCAGGTCCATAATGAGTGTAAACAAGGGTTCGTCACTTCACTTATCTCGCTTGCCAGAGAGAAAGGGGTATCCGCTTATGTGGGTGAGGGTACCAATCAGTGGGCCGCCGCTCATCTTCTTGATGTGGCTACGCTTTACAGGCTTGTGGTGGAACAACCGCAATCCGGGCTGCGTTACCATGCGGTAGCAGAAGAAGGCATTCCTCTTCGTGATATCGCGGAAGCGATTAGCGTGGGCCTGGATGTCCCGCTGGCCAGCCTCTCCTCGGAAGCCGCTAACGCCCATTTTGGCTGGCTGGCGATGTTTGCACAGATGGATATGCGGGCATCAAGTGCGCTGACCCGGAAACGCCTAGACTGGCACCCAGCCCATCCGGAATTGCTTCAGGATATCGAGCGATACTTTTCGCTTTAACCTGCCAAATCGCCTACTGTAGCAAAAAGGCCGCTAAAGGAAACTTAAGCGGATTTTCTGTGCAGCTAATCTGACTATCCACTTAGCTTGGCATTTTTGCACTGATAATCATACTTGTGTCGCTGCCAGGCTGTGTCCCATAACTATTTTTTGTACAAAACGGAGCATGGTTCAACCACAAAAAGTCCTTTAATTTGGCTCGTTACGATTTTCCTGATGATGCATGGTTTCTAATTTCCCCCATGCTGCCTCCTGAGAGAGGCTCTTCCAGAGGTGGGCGACCTTACCTTGCACACAGACATGTTATGAATGGCATATTTTGGGTTCTGTGTTCTGGCGCAGAAAACTCAATATCCGGTTGTACGAAAAACGCAATGTAGTGGAACGCTGCTTTGCAACATTAAAAGAAAATCGTCGGATCGCTATACGTTCAGAAAAAACAGCAAGAAACTATCTGAGCATGCTCAAACTGGGGACGATCCAGTTATTTTTGAGGAGGCTGTTGAGCTAAGGGATACAGCCTAACTCATATCCTATCCGCGCAACAGGAGAAAAGTCGGGGGGAGCCATAACCCCAGGCTCCCTCTCAATATTTTGGAATAAGGCCTAACAGTTAAATGTGGTGCGAGTTATGTTCGTAACTAATTAATCTGGCGAAAGATGCCGATCGCCGTGGCTGTTTTTACCCCTCCCTCTGGCGTTCATCACGGATCCTGAGCTATCTGACTATCGCGTCGCTGTATCCAGGCATCACGCACCAGCACATATTCGTCCTCCGCCTGCTTGCGGGCTTCGTCCATGGGGAACGCGCGCGCGCGCCCATCCACCAGTTTCATGACTTGCAGCGTGTATACCACTCCGCTGTTTTCCACGTAGCCGATGGGAGACAGAGGTTGGTCGCCGACCATGCTCACGGTGTCGCGGACGGTACGAGGGCCGAGTAAAGGCATCACGAGATAACGGGAATCGCGCCAGCCCCATGTGGCAAGCGTTTGCCCAAAGTCCTCACTGGATTGCCTGGATAAGCCGATGTGGGACGCCGGATCGAACAGGCCGCCGATCCCGATGGTCGAGTTGACAACAAAGCGCCCCAATGATTGGGCGCCCTGGCCCGGCCTGCCTTGCAAGGTGTGATTGACCGCCGTTGTCGGTTCGCTCAGGTTCTTGAAGAACCGCGTCACACTTGATTGCACCGACTCTGGCGTGATCTTCTCATAGGTGATCGCTAGGGGACGGGTCACGTATCTGTCGATGCCATTGTTGACACTGTGCATCCGACGGTTGAATCCCTCCCACGGATCCCGCGTGGAGCCTTTCGGGCCGGGCGGAATAGTGTCGTTAGCCGACATAAGGGGGGGCATCGTCCGGGCGACTGGCGCATCTCCCGCAGACCGAGATGCGGCTGGTGCCGCAGCCGTCTCAGTTCTAGCGGAACCCGCTATCCCCATTGCGCGGGTGGCTTTCAAGTCGGGGGTTGAAGACTCATCGGCCCGACCAACGACAATCGGCGTAGGGGAACTTGAAGCGACGGCTTTCTGCTGCACGTTATCGCCGGCGCAAGCGCTGGTAACCAGCACAACCAGGGTAAGCAGGATGAAGCGGCATGCATTCATAAGTGTATTCCTTTCCTGTTGTGAAGAAGGCGTTGGTCAAGCCGGAATTATCATCAAGCAGTCTGGCCGCCTGACGCGCCCCCATTCAGCAACGTGGCCCGGCTATGCAGCAGGGAGCGGGAAAACACATCTGCTTGCCATGTTCTTCCCGCAACAGGCGGTGCTGTAGGGGGTGAGAAACCTTATACCATAATGAACGATCGGTCAGTAGAACTTTTTCAGCAAGTTTCATCAACTTCAGTTGCTGATTTTTTGTGATGAGAGGAAACATAGGTTGCCCCGGGCTGGGGAGCTATTCATTGATGGTTTAAAACGCCCGGTATGCGAGAGCGGTCAATAAAAGAGAGCGTTGGACGCCCCCGTGCTTTACACTCTGACGAACCAGGGCTGCGCCCATAGCTTGTTGGCCACGAGGCGGCTAGCCAATACCCGTTTAGTCGCATTTCTCGCCGTCAGTGATGCAGTGGTCTGCGATAAATGGCGCGCGACGTTGCATTCGTTTCAATGTTGACAGCCTTGAACGACGCCAAAGCGAGGGAAATGCTTTCCTCCTGGCCCCGTTAATTTCGTCGGATATGTTTAGGTGCTTCGCACAGATCTTGCGATCCGGCGCTTACATGACACGGCAGCATGAAGAAAAAAAATCCATCAGCCTCCTTGGCCGAGGTTGCTCCCAAAAAGAAAAGAACACGTTTGCCCCTTGAGGTTCGGCGCCAGCAGATCCTCGAAGCGGCGCTGATTGAGTTCAGTGCATTGGGCTTTACCGCCGCCAGCATTGCCAGGATCGCTCGCCGGGCTGGCATATCCAAAGCCAACGTCTATGTTCATTTCGCCAACAAGGACGATATATTCGAGACGCTCCTTGAGCAATTGATGAGCCGCTCGGAAAGCAACTGGAGCTTGTTGCGGGATGTGGAGAACGCTGACGAGCTGGTCGAGCGCCTTGTCGATTTTGCCTACGGCGGGTTAACCGACGACACAATTGCGATTGCCCGACTTCTCATCACCGAAGGGCATCGAGTGCCGCACCTGCTCGCAAAATGGGATGCGGGGAATATGCAGGGGCGCAGGGAGCGTCAAGCGCTTATTGATGGGTTCGTGGCGGCCGGAGTCGTAAAGTCCAGTCCATTGACCGAGAATTTCAACCTTGTGATGGCCCCCGTTGTCTATTCGGCCGTGGCTCAGATGGTAATGGGTAAGGAGAAGGCACAGAGCGAACTGCAAGCAATCAAAGAAACGCATCGCAAACTGTTGACTTTATTATTACGCCCTGGCGAATAGTTACTCTCCGCGTTGTCTCCTTCCCCGGTTTGTGCAGCTCGCTAGGGGCGGGCTGCCTGCTCCTTTCGCACTCGGAGTGGCCATACGATCTCTTTGTCTCTGGCCCCGAGTCTGTCGCCAATAGATGTGTTGATATTGTCGCTTCGGGTATTTACTGTCCGATCATTCGGTAGTAGATTAGATTGATAATGAACGATCGGTCATTAGTAATCTATCGTTATACAGTCAATATCGTCCTCGAGCATCAGACTCTGGGGCTGACCGTATCGACCACAAACCCATGGCGCACGACACAAATCTTAAGCCGGAATAGTCGTTGCTGCGGGGTTGTCATAAAGCATAAAGAAAGGTGTCGGCATTGAACCGCCACTTTTTCTTAGCAAGAGCAACGTAGTCAATGTTTGCTTTACTTAAGGAGCCACTATGGCGTCTCTAACGATTTTTCGTCTTGTCTGTATCATGGCAATCACCGCTGCTTCATTCCACGCGCAGGCTGAAATCTTCGCTTCATCCGCATCCTCCGCCTCAAGTGCCGGCTCGGCATCCAGTGGGAGCGTATCGGATTCGTTAAGTGGATCGAGCGACAGCTCAAAGGATGATGAAAAGACGGCGGGCGGCAACTACCGCATCATTGATGTCGCTGACGCGCCTGACCGCACCGGATTTCGCCGTGTCACCATGCAAGGCAATAATGCTCAGCGGCATCTCGTGCTAGATCTGCCCCAGGCGGTTCTCGACACGCAAGACCTGGAGGCCGGCGACATCGTACTTGCGCAGCAGAGGGTCTATGGTCTCGAATTCGCTCGTGGCGATACGCAGGAAGCTTTTTACCTGGTACTTGCTGACAACTGGCATGACGATCTCGCCGCGCGCGCCGTTACCCAGTGATGAGGAAGCGCTGCCAGGTAGCTTGGATTCTAACCGTGCTCATGCTCGCCACCGGGTGCGCGAAACGTCCTGTCACATCGTCTCCCCAGACTTCAGTGGGGTCAGACTTTTGTGATCGCACACAGCAGTTTTCCGCGGTTCAGCAGGATCGCTTGCTGCGATTCGCTGCGGTCGTGAACGAAGAACTCGCCGCAACCGACGGGGATACGGTATTGATTAGTCGCTCCGGTCTTGACCTGTCACGCTTTAATATCCGCTATTCACATGCTGCTGTGGCGCTGCGTGGCGAGGATGGTCGCTGGACCGCTCGCCAGCTCTATTACGCCTGCGATGAAGGACGCCCACGAATCTATGATCAAGGGCTGGCTGGGTTCGTTATGGGAACCGAAAATGCATCTCTCGGTTATATCTCGATCATCAAGATCCCTCCGGTAGCCGCACGGAAGTTGCGTTCAGCGGCACTCGACAAGCGGCTGGCCTTACGGTTGCTGGCTGCGAACTACAGCGCCAACGCCTATGCCTTTGGCCTAGACTATCAGAATTGTAACCAATGGGTCATGGAGTTGCTTGCTGTGGCGTGGGGAAACCTTGCCGATGGTGCGGACTTACGCGGGCGAGCGCAAGATTGGCTTCGTAAGGCACCCTATACGCCTGACCCCATTGAGATCCCCTCGCGTTGGATGATGTTGGCATCGACTTTTGTGCCATTGGTACATCTGGACGATCACCCCAAGGAGGATCGTGAGGCCATGCGCCTGAAAATCAGTTTACCGCAAACTGTCGAAACCTTCATTCAGGAGAAAATTCCAGGCAGCGAACGCCTGGAGGTTTGCCTCGATGGCCAGCAAGTCGTCGTGAGCCACGGATGGTCTCCTATTGCGGCAGAATGTCAGCCGGGCGCAGGGGATCGTGTCGTCGCCTTGGTCGATTGACGGAAAACGGCGGACACCACATCAAACGGATAAACGTTATTGCTGGACTCAGTCGCGGTTTCACCATGACGCTTGATATCAATTCGTTTCTCTGGATATACGCTTGCGGTGGATAATATCCGGGAAATGTCGGCATGATATTTAACGCCTAAATAACTCATATGGACACAGACCCAATGCAAGCGTGGGCGTTCCTTTTCTCTGACAATGTAGTCACAAACCTATATTCGGCGTCAACGAGCCCTGATGAACATCCGTATTCTCTGGCCTCATTATCGCAATGGTCTGTTATAACCAGATTATTTGTCAGGTTCACAGAGAGTCGGTTCTACCTGTCATCACATCAGCTCTTTGACTTTACTTAAAAATTTATATCACGTCTGTACATAAATAGTTTGCTGATTGACCACTGCCCAGGCCATTCGGGCATTCTTGTTTGCCTGAGCGACAACGGTTTTGTTCACGCAACTTCGGGCTATTATCCCCCTGAGCCAGTGTTGCAGGCCGTTACAACGTTCATCGGGAAGGTTACCGATTCGGTACACCACTGAGCGAGCGCCATAGATAAGAAGACCACGCAGGTAAGCATCACCCTGTTTTGTTATGCCCAACAATTTAACTTTTCCACCACGGCTGTACTCCTTCGGGACCAGTCCCAAATAGCTGGCAAAATGCCGGCCGTTTTAAAAATCGGAACGGTCCCCCGGTGCAATCGTCAGTGCGAATGCGCTCAAGACACCAATGCCCGGTAAACTTTGTAAGCGGGTTGTATCCTCATTCAGTGACCCGATATGCTCAGGGCGTTTATCGAGTTCTTTTAATCACCGCTGATATTACCTGAGCTCCTGCAACAACTCATGAAATAACTGCCGGCTCATTGCCGTCAGTTCATTTTCTGCGTCTTCCCGATAATCGGGCAGGCATGATGCCACTTTGTGTGGCTCTTCCGGTATGGCGATACCGTATTCCAGCCCTGACCCTCGTATTTGATTGATGAGAGCAGTTCTGTTTTTCATCAGACGCTGGCGACCCCGGAGCAGGCATTACATATCCTGCTGCTCCAGACTTTTTCCCGGTACATAGCGCATCCCTGGACGGCTATCAGCTTCAACGATGGCAATGGCATCATTCTTATCGTTTTTATTCCCCATTCTGAACGAGACAACATACCGGGGGCTGATTTGTTTAACATCATGTCCGTATTTTCTGAACTGACGAGCCCGGTAATTTGCACTACCGCAGGCTTCCATGACTATCCCTGACGGTGGTTGTTGAACAATGAAAGCCATCAGTTTTTCACTGGGTTACCATTTTGTTGGCTTTTATCTGTCCTTGCAAAGTGGCAATGTGTAATTGAAAAACTCGCTTTGCCAGATCAATTCCGATAATTTTTTCCATTGGACACCTCTTCCATTTTGCTGTTGGCACACACTGACAGCATGACTCATTGAAGCCGATTGTGGGGAGGTGTCCATTTCATTATCGCACATTGTGATCTCTTCCCATTAAACAGGACCAGGCTAAACTGGAGTTTTCTGCCCTTCTTTTCCTTAAAAAAGAGGCAATCCGGCCATGAAAAAGATCCGCTGTACTGAAGAGCAAATTGCTTTTGCCCTGAAGCAGGCTGAAACGGGCACTCGTGTGGGTGAAGTGTGCCGAAAAATGGGTATCTCTGAAGCCACTTTTTATAATTGGAAAAAGAAATTTAGCGGAATGGGCGTAACGGAGCTGCGTCGCCTGCGTCAGCTTGAAGATGAAAATCAACGTCTAAAACGGCTGGTTGCCGACCTCAGTCTCGATAAGGAAATGCTGCAAGAGGTGCTGAAAAAAAAAGTTTTAAGGCCTGCTCAAAAGCGCGAAATAGTCGTATTTTTACAAGACGCATATCGAGTAGGCGGTCCTGTCGTCTGGCGATGCTAAGTCGCACGGTTTATAACTATCATTCGTGTCGTGACGATCGCGCGGTAACGATGCGCATCCGAGAAATAGCGGAAACCCGTATCCGTTATGGCTGCCAGCGCATACATATCCAGCTGAGGCGCGAAGGCTGGGTCATTAATCATAAAAAAACGCATCGTATTTATTGCCAGGAAGGACTGAATCTACGGCGTAATCGCCCCCGTCGCCATGTGAGTGCGGCACACCGGGTTGAACGGCCGTTGCTGTCAAATCCGGATCAATGCGGGAGCATGGATTTCGTTGCTGATAATCTGTTTAACGGGCGCCGGTTTCGGGCATTAACTGTGGTCGATAATTTTAGTCGGGAATGCCTGGCGATCCATGCCGGCCAGTCGCTCAAGGGCGAGGATGTGGTGGCGGTGATGGAGTGCCTGAGATTGATGCATAATCGTGTGCCGATAAGGATCCAGGCAGACAATGGCAGCGAATTTATCTCAAAAGCGCTGGATAGATGGGCGTATGAAAATAAGGTCACCATGCACTTCTCACGCCCCGGCACGCCGACGGATAATCCGTTTATCGAATCGTTTAATGGCAGCCTGAGGGATGAATGCCTAAATATCCACTGGTTCCTGTCGATGGAAGATGTGCAGGAAAAGCTCGATCGCTGGCGGGAAGAATATAACCATGACAGGACACATTCTTCATTAAATGATCTGACTCCGGCAGAATTTATCCGAAGTCACCAAAAAAGACAGATCCTCTAATTGATCCTGGGTCAGGATATGGGAGAAGTCAATTGATGCTCCACCTCTAATCGTGCGAGGCCCGTACTGGCGGGATGTTATGTCCTGCAAGTGTAGCGCTATTATGCGAAGCTATTTAGAGTGATTTAATTGTATTGATCCGATCAAGTAACGGCGGTTGCGCGTCTTTATCGATCAACACATCAATCACAGCGGGAACACCTTTCATGATCGCCGCACGCAGCGCGGTTTCCAACTCGTCCGCCTGTGCAACCCTGACGCCATCTGCGCCCAATGCGGTGGCGAACAACGAAAAATCAACTTGAGGAATAACACAGTCCAGCGGCGGGTTGCCTAACAAGCTCAATCCTTGTCGACACATGTTGTATTCACCGTCGTTCATTATCAGCCAAATAGCCGGTAATTGATAACGGACAGCCGTACTGATTTCATTATTCATCAGCATGGAACCATCACCGATAATACCGAGGGTCGTCTTTCCTGACGCACTCAGGCCAACGATCCCGCAAGCATAGTGGCCCATGGCACCCAGCGCGGTACAAATTCGATAGCGGTTCGGTTTTTGAAAATGTAAATATCGGTTTGCCCATACAAACGTATTTCCTGCTTCCGCAGCGATCAAGCAGTCATATTCTTCAATCGCTACCTTTTGAATAATCGCCATTACCTGCTGTGGATGAACGACTCCAACCTTAACCGATATCGGAGCGCATTGCTCAGGTTCCTGTCCTCTGCAGAACATCTGGGGATGATAATAATCGGCATTTTTTTTTACTTTATCGTATACCCCATGCAGGAAATGAGAAATTTCCGCCTCAATAATCACGGCGCTGGCGGGAAGGTTCTTATTAATATCCTCATTTCTCAGTCCAATATAATATATATTAGCATGGGTCATCTGATTTTGAATATATGAGGAACTGAGCTCCCCTAGTTTCGAACCCAATATAATAACTGTCTTCAATGATGAGTCGCTTAGCTTTTCCCTAAGTTTTTCGCCATTGGATCCTAACCCGGTGGTGCCAATGTAAAGCGCGTGATTTTCGGGGAATATGCCCTTCCCTCTTGGGGTCGACATTACTGGCGTATTCGTTACAACAGCAAGACGGGTTAATATTTCTGCGGAATGAAGGCAACCGAATCCATTCCATATAATGGCTCCACCTGTTGTAAGCGCATCCGCTATTTTTTGCTGTTGATTCTCAGCGCCATTGTCCTTTTTGTAAGAAATTAAAGTGTGAAGGATTCGCTTGCTATTTATTTTATTATTTTCTTTTAAAATTTCTTTTTGAATATTCGTCGGAATGAAAATGCCCAGAACATGACCATAAGATGTCGCAACATTATTGATGGCGGCTATTGCTTCCACTAATTTTTCTTGTCTGTCGACAAAGACAATGCTGTCAAAGAAACCACTGATACCATCGCCTGCAAGGTCGTTGATATCTTGGCGGGTTGTTTGCTGCAATCCCCATTGACCATTGTGCTCCTCAATGGTGGTTGCAGAAATGAATATCACTTTAGCGCCATCCAACTTCGCCGCGCGCAATCCTGTCAAAGCATTGGTAATACCTGGTCCGGCCGTGGAAAATACGACAGAGGGAATATTGTTATATAAACTGTACTCAGAGGCGGAAAAAGCGGCTCCGCTTTCATGCCTGCAATGGATAACCTTGATGGATGAGTCCGATAGTGCTTCCCACAAAGGGACGATAAATCCGCCTGAAACGCCAAAAGCGGCGTCAACGCCTGCTTTTTTTACATTATCGACCAGTGTTTGTATGACCGTCAGCGGTTGTCCTTCGTTCATAAATCCCACCTATAAAAATATAAAGGTTTACCATCCTTTTATATGGCAGAGTTAAATGATTGACAATCAGAATACACTATTTTGATAAAATCGCCGCATGGATATAGATACATTGCTGGCTTCCCCCCCCCGATGAACTGCGCTCTCTGGCGTTAAAATTACTAGCAGGCCTTGAGCAAAAGACGCAGCGAAACCAGGAACAGGCAGACTACATTCAGCAGTTGGAAGAGGCACTAAAAAACGCCCGTCAGTGGCTCTTCGGTCGAAAAAGTGAAGCCTTTTAGGGAGAACAGCGCAGCCTGTTCGAAGAAATATCGAGGCTAATATCTCCGATAGGGACTTTTTATCTTAAAATATAACCCAACAATTACTTACAATTCAGTAAAATAATCCACCACACAAATCATTGATACGTTATATCTCTAAAAATCTCTCTCATTTCTATATTTAGTTGTTTACTGCCCCACAATCTGAATCCGATTAAATTTTCCTATCTAATTCATCAGACTGGGGAACAAAAATGCCATTCCGTTGTTTTTTAACGCTATTGATCACGCTTGCTACACAATCTACCGCCGCACAGGCCATCATTTACACTACGGGAAAGTGGCCGGTGATCAGCCCCCAACCCGACACAGTAGTGCAAATACTGGAAGATGTACAAAATCGGGAGCAGACGCTGTTCCCCAATCTGTACACCAGCCCGGAACAGGCTGAACGGCAGGCGCTGCTGCGGATGCAACAGCCAGACTGGCAGGAGAAGGAGGCACGGTTAACTCGCGCCTATCAGGCATTGATGGATGCATGGTCTCTGGGCATCTCCAAAGTTCCGGCAGTGGTGTTTGAAGATAAATACGTTGTCTACGGCACGACGGATATCGGGCTTGCGCGGCAAAAGCTGGAAGCCTGGCGGGAGCGGCAACCATGAAATTGCGCCGTTCCCTCTCATACGCCCTGCTGGCCGTGACGCTGCCCGCCGCCGCCATCACCACGCCGCAGATTGTAGCTTCCTCACTGTCGCCGGACTGCCTGCGATATCGGGTAGTGGGACTTTGCTATTGGCTATTATGCACGCCCTGGGGCTGTAGCGTAAAAGTCTCTATCAAGGTTAAACACAATCTGCCTGAGCTGGTGGTGTCGACGTACACCACACCCGGCGATAACCCGTGGCGGGAGATGGCCTTTATGGGGACTGCGGTCACTGGTGCCGAAGGCGGCGGCGACACCAACCCGCGTCCGGAAAACATCAAAACCAAAATTCGTTTCAAAAACGCCGACGCCATCGGCCACCCCGGCGGCGAGGTATTCAATCGTTTTCTGGGCGCATTCGGTTACAGTTGCAGCAGCGATGTCGTTCCCTTCCAGCCCTACTTTCTCAGTACCCTCGATACGCTGGCCTGGCGCGGCGCCGTGCCGGAAATGCTTTATCCCGAAGCGTTAACTCCCGGTCTGCGTGAAGTGGGACAGACCGGCGATTTATGGGGCAACGTCTACCCCCGCGCCGGCGCGTTGGGACAAACCCACGATCACAAAGCCGCGGCGGTCATGGCGCAACGCGCAGCGGATATCGTCACCCGTACCGGCCAGTTGCACGTCTATCTGCCGCTGACCGCCTCATCCCGTCCCGGTTACTGGCCGCCGTCCCCGGTGCAGGAAAACCGCTCCAACAATCACGGCTGGCAGATGCTCGTTCCCCAAACAAGCAACCAGTGCATCACCTTTCCCGACCGCAGCATCAACGACACCTACGCCGACAGGCTTGCCATTGATGGCAACTACTCCTGGACGCTCTGGCGTCCTTATTCCTGCTGCAAACGTCGCGGTCAGATATTTCTCGGCAGTACCGGAGGAGAATCCAATGAAACTGAAGTTCGCTCTGATCCCCCTATTGTCCTGCTTCCTCGGTGACATCGTGCTGGCAGCTGACGACAGCTATAGTCTGGAACAACGTGGCGCTATTGCGGACAGCCTTTATTACCAGATCGGCGGCGGGTCAGTGATCACTCCCGCCCTGACGCGCCGCAACACGCAGCTACTGAATATGCAACTGGGCTGGAATGCCGATCTGATGTGCGGAAATTTTGATATCAGCACTACGGTCAAAAACCAGCTTAACGGCGTCACAAGCGGGTTTCAGGATCTGATGGGGCAGGTTATCCAGAATGCCACAGGGGCCGTGGCCAGTCTGCCTGCGATGATCATCCAGCGAGCGAACCCTCAGCTTTATGATTTGCTTACCAACGGCATCCTACAGGGGCGGCTCGACTTTGATAAATCCATGCTCAGTTGCCGCAGGATGGCGGAGAAAATGACCGATTTTGCTTCCGGCTCGATATGGACGCAAAGTGCAAAGGCCGAAAATTACCAGACCGTCGCCGCCAGTGAAACCGATGCGGTACGCGCGGAGCAGCAGGCCAGTCGGGAAGCGGCTAAAAAAGGAAAAACCTGGGTGGGCGGGCAAAAACGAGGCGGCGCTGGGCAACGCCCCATCAAACTTATCGGCGATACCGTCAAAGCGGGCTACAACCTCCTGAATCAGCGTGACGTAACGGATACCAGCAGTGTCTCAGGCTCCTGGTGCAAAGGCGAGCTTTGTCAGGTCTGGGAAAAACCGGAAGAGGTCGCCGCATGGACAACGCGCGTTGTCGGTGAACAGACGATTAATGTCGCTCCCGATAATGATGCCGCCGGCAACAGCGAGAATAAAACCGGCGCGCAGGCGGGCGTGGGGCTTTCGCCGCTGATAGAAGAAGAGCAGGAGAAAATCGCGCAGGTGCTGGCCGAACTGGTTAACGGTTCGCTTCGGCCCACGCACGAGAATCTGTCCAAAGCCAGCGGCGGCAAGCTGTTGCTCACACGCGGCGTGATAGAGGCATTGAAAGACGATCCCGACGCCGTGGTGCTGGTACAGCGATTATCGGGAGAAATGGCGCTCGCCAGGGTAATGGAACAGGCGCTGATGGCCCGCCGCACCCTGCTGGCCGGGATGCGCGAGCCCAATATCGCCAGTGAAAAAGAAGCGCAGTCACAACTGGGACAAACCGCCCTGCAACTCGAGCAGGAACTGAACCAGTTACGCCTCGAAATGGAGATGCGCCGTGCGCTGGCGGATAACGCCAGCAGCGTCATTCTGGAACGTCAGTCCTATCGCAATCTGACGCAGGGCCGGACTATTGATACGCATGATGACATGGATAATCGCATCAACAAACTGAATACCCCGGAACAGGAGAGCCACTGATGACATTCTCCCGAACCGGTAAAATACTGCTGTATGTTGTGGCGCTGATACTGGTTGCCGCGCTGACGACCTGGCTGGGAATACAGCTAACCGGCAGTGGATCTGACTGGCGCCATTGGCTGTATCAGGCACGCTTCGGCCTGCTTTGCTGGCGTCTGGCGTTGTACCTCTGTCTGGCCGCCTCCTGGCTGTCGCTGCGCAGAACACTTCTACAACGTTATCCCGCCTGCCAGCGCTTGTCGCTGCGTACCGCCTTCCTGTTTTTTCTGCTGGTCGCTGCCGCAGAATACAGCAATCTGGTATACCTCCGGGGAGATGACGCATGACGGCCAATACCTATCTGGAATACTTCCTCACGCTGCTGGGGTGGCTCGCCAATAACGGCATCTGGTCGGTCATCACCGCGACCGGCCTGTTCGCCTTCCCGCTGCTGGCGAAGCTCATTGAAATCTGGCTAAAAGCCCGCAGTCAGGGGGCTGACGAGGGAAATCAGGGAGGACTGGCGTTAGCCTGGATGGAGCACACGGTCTACACCGCGCTGGTGGTCATCATGTTTGCCTGCGTCCCTCTGCTGGATGTCCATCTGTCCACTCTCCGCTATGATGCCTCTCGTATCTCGCAGTGTGGCCGCACCGTCGTGCAACCCTCTGATTCGGGTTACGCCTCGCTGACCAACGAACTGGGCGGCCAAACCGCGGCGGTTCCGGTATGGTGGTATTTTATTCATGCCGTATCCAAGGGCGTCACTAACGCCGCGGTCTCCACACTCCCCTGCTCTCCCGACCTGCGGCAGATCCGCTTCGAGGTACAGCATAGCCGCATCAGCGACCCGACGCTGGCGCAGGAGCTCCAGGATTTTGTGGAGGAGTGTTATGCGCCTTCCCGAGCCCGCCTGAAAAGACAAGAAGCCGGTCTGGCGCTGGATATCAGCGATGACGTGGCCTGGCTCGGCTCTTCTCACTTCCTGACGACGTCCGGCTACTACGATACCGATCACGCACGTTCGCCGCGAAGCCAATGGCCGTATGACAGCACCCGGGACGCCGGATTATTTGATGCAGGCACCGGCGGCTATCCCACCTGCAAGCAGTGGTGGCAGGACGGTAGCATCGGCCTGAAAGATCGCCTGCTGGCGCTGATTCAGCCTACCGTCTGGCAGCAGCTCAACGCGCTGGGGCAACCGAAAAGCGTTTACGAAGCGTCAGTGCTGCGTTCTCTGGTCAGTCAGCGAAACATGCAGGCATCACAAAGCGGCTCCGTTTATGGCGGATATGGCGGCAATGCCGGAATGATCTCGACCACACAAGCACTAACGAGACTAAGCAGTCTGACGGGTACCGCCGTGTCCAGTCTGGCGATGTTTCCGGCATTCGACAGCATGCGCCAGGCGCTACCGATGGTACAGGCCATTCTACAGATGGCGCTGGTGATCTGCCTTCCCATGGTCATTCTGTTCTCCGCCTATGCGCTGAAAACAGTGATCACACTGACGGCGGTACAGTTCGCCCTGTTCTTCGTCACCTTCTGGTGGGAGCTCGCCCGCTGGCTCGATAGCTGGCTGCTGATTGCGATGTACGACAGCAGTACCCATAGCAGCGTTTCGCTGAATACGCTGAATTACGGATTCCAGAACAGCAGCGACGACATCATCGTCAATATCGTGATGGGTGCCATGTTTCTGGTACTGCCGGCTTTCTGGATGGGGGCGCTGGGATGGGCGGGCATTGCGCTTGGAGGAGCCATAGAGGGTGCAATACGCCAGGGAACACATAATAGCCAGCAAGCCGGTGGTTCCAGCATGAGCGTACTAAAAAACGCTATACGAAAGTAACTATTCCGGCAATTTTACACCATTACAATAATAACCAGGCCCTTCGGGGCCATCACCGTGGTAGCCATTCAGATTTTTTCCATCGTCAAATGTGTCAGGCACAAACGCCAGAAAGTCCAGAATCAATTCGCCGACAGGTACAGCCTGATCCTGCGACTCCGACGCGGGCGATTGATCATGGCTCTGCTGCATTTGCTGCATGGCTTCCCGGCATTTATCTTCATTGGTCCATTCGTTATCCGGTGCGCTTTGCAGCCAGTTTTTGAGGCTGTTTTTCATGATTTCATTCCCTTATCCGTGTCCGCCAGCATGATGAAAGTTTACCACTTCGCACAAAAAACGCACAATATTTGTTCATTTTTGCTGGTTCTTGCGTCGTATCGCATCCAGTTTTCTGTGGCAGGCATCCAGTACCCAGGCGGAGAAATTGGCGTTAGGATTATCCGTTTTTTCCTGCTCTACGCTGGTATTGATTTCGTCGATAAGTTCATGAGGGAAACGAACCCCCTTTGTTGTAGAACGATTGTTTTTAAAACCTGTAGGCATACCGTTTTTCCTTTGTCGGTGAAGGAACACTATACAGAGGAAAAGAGTTTTTAAAAATATTGACGTGTATATGCACCTAGCGCTATGGTGTATATACACCAAGATACTTTATGGTGAATAGCGAAGCCCGGCAGTGCGCCAACACTAACCGGGCCTCTGACCACAACGTTATAGGAGTAACGCTATGGCTGATGCCCAGTCTACCCAAGCTCGTCTTAAATATCAGTACCTTTTACAACTTCTTCCCATTCTGCGAAAGGCTACTGCTCGCCTGTTGGCTCAGGAGGCGGACTATGTACGATGATACGCCACTGGAACTGGACGAACTGATCGATCAGTGCCGGGCGCTGGTTTATGCCGCTGTGAGAATTGAACGAGAGGGTGTTCGTGAGATCCTGCTGTTCATTTTGCAGGAACGGATTGAATGTCTACACAACACTTGCCAGAAGCAAATCAAAGAAGAACTGGCTGAAGCGAATGCAACTAACGGGTAGTCAACGCCAGATTGCCGTTTCCGGTCATCATTCATTTCAATAAAATCATAGCCTGTTTTTCGTCACCTATAACGAAAAAACAGGCTTTTTGCTTACATAAAACCAGAGAAGAACCATCTGCCGGGAAGTATGAATAGCGGCGACCAGGCCATTTTGCAGATGGCGCGAGTGAGTCCTAATACCCGAGCCCCCTTCTCCATCACAGTAACCCGTTAAAAAACATCATTTCAGATATCCAGTTTTCCGTATATCCACGCCACTCCGTAATCCACCATTCCCCCGGCAAGTCGCTGCTGTCGCAGCACCCGGTGAACGCCGTTCACGCCCCCGAATGCTCATACACCTGAAAACGAGCGACGCCTTACGCGCTGGTGCATGCCCTTCACATTATTCTGATATCGGAGAACCAATATGTCTGAATTAATCCAATATGGCCTTTTTTCGCCTACGGACAAAATGCTGATTGCCCGAGCTATCCAGGCAATCGAAAAACAATTTATCGGTGCATCTGAGAATACGCCGGTTTTTACCGACAACCAGATGGCGGTTGATTATCTGCGTTTACAACTGTGCGACCATGACCGGGAACATTTTATGGTGCTGTTTCTTAACTCTCAGAACAGGTTAATTGCCGCAGAGAAAGTCTTCAGCGGCAGTCTGGCGTCTGTGGAAGTTCATCCGCGAATTATTGCCCGCAAGGCGCTCATTCATAATTCCAGAAGCCTGATTCTGGCGCATAATCACCCTTCGGGTAATGCACTTCCCAGCCAGGCGGACAGGGTGCTCACCCGTAATATGGTGCAGTGCCTTTCCCTCTTCGACATTAACATTCTGGACCATATTATTATCACGCCCGGCGATGCGTATTATGCCTTTTCCCAACATGGTGAAATATAATCTGAAAGCACCCTTCAATGGAGGGTGCTTTTTAATTATGCATTCATGAAAAATGGATTTTGTTATTATCTTTGACGAACTAAAAAGGGAAAGGGCCAACGGCAAGGGATAAAGGTTTTTAAGGGTAACAGGCTTTACCGAAAGGGCCAGAGGCAAAAGGCTATTTCCCTGAACAGGAAATCCTGTTTTCATGCATTCAGTCTTTAATAAAACATGCTGGATCTGTTTTTAATTAATTACCGACCAATTAGTGATTTTCCGTCAGAGTTTCTCTTGCATTCATTCTTTTGGCTTTTCAGTATTTCATGAATTCAGGAGATCTTATGATCATCAGCTTTATCAGCCAGAAAGGTGGCGTCAGCCGTTCAACGCTCGCCCGCGCCACTGCCGTTGAACTCATTCACTCAGGCAAAAAAGTACATCTCGCCGATCTGGACAGCCAGCAGCAAACGTCCGCCAAATGGGCGGAGCGCCGCGACAACGCCGGTATTTCTCCCGCAGTGGAAACCGGCGTTTATCGCCGTCACGACGTGGCGCTAAAAGTCGCAAACAGTTATCAGTGCCTTATCATCGATACCCGTCCATTTGTCGATATCTCCTCTCTCGATATCGCCCGTCAGTCAAACCTCGTCGTGATCGCCACCGGCACCTCGCTGGATGACCTGGAACCCTCACTGCTGTTGGGCCATGAACTGGTGCACAGAGGCATTCCCCACAACCGGTTGTTTTATGTGGTCAGCAAAGCGCCCAGCCAGGCCGAAGGCCGTTCCGCCTGTCAGACCATCACCGCCTGGCAGTTTGCCTGCGCGCACACGTTCCTCACGTTTAAACCGGGTTACAGCATTGCACTGGATGCTGGACTGTCCATCACAGAAACGCCGTGGAAAACGTTGAACCGACGCGCAAAAAACGTGATCCACGAAATTTGTGGTCGTGCAGCCCGTCCCCAGCCTTAATTTCTTCCTGCCTGAAAACAGGAAAGAAGAAAAATCGGCATTCATGATTTCAGGCTCTTTCGGCATTCAGGACTTCCGATATGGCAAAAAAATCCGTACTCAAGTTGACGCCCCTTGCACCCCGTCCACTGGAGGTAACGAGCACCGAGCACCAGACCGACAATACAAAACCCATTCAGATCCGCATCGATCCCCTGATGCACCGGGAAATCAAGGCGTTTGCCGCCGAGCAGGGAAAAACCATCACGGCATTTTTACTGGAGTGCTACCAGTTTTACCGCCAGATGAACAAATAACATCATGACAGGTCACCATCATGAAAACCGGCATTCATGCAAAACTGAAATGGCTCACCAGCAAAAAGTCAATACCCGAACCGGCAACAGCCCCTGTCTATCAGGAAATCACTACCGGCTGGCTATATCCGCAGAAAGCAGAAGCGCTGCTCGTCACCCCATTGCGCCGACAACTGATGAAAATCATCTGGCAGAGAACATCGTTACCCGTCGCATTATTCAAGGAACTGTATCAACGCCCGATTGCACGTTTTTCCGAACTGGTACAACAGTTCCCGGCCTCCGAATATCATCATCACTCGCATCCGGGAGGGTTGCTGGATCACACGCTGGAGGTCATGGCATTTGCGGCAAAGCTGCGCCAGCGCCATCTCCTTCCCGTTGGCGCGGCGCCGGAAGATCAGGCCCGAGAAGCCGAAGCCTGGACAGCGGGGATACTTTATGCCGCTCTGCTGCATGATATCGGAAAAATAGTAACGGATATTGAAGTCATGACCGACGATAACCAGCGCTGGTTGCCGTGGATGGGGCCGCTGGCGCAACCCTATCGCCTGAGATACCAAAAAAACCGCGATCACCGGCTCCACCCGGCGATCGGAAGCCTGCTGGCCCTACAGATCCTGCCGGTTTCGGCGCTCAACTGGCTGGCGCAGTACCGGGAACTCAACGAATCCTTCCTGTATTGTATCAGCGGCCATTATGACAACGCGGGTGTACTGGGTGAACTGGTACAGGAAGCGGATCGCGCATCAGTGGCACAGTTTATGGGGGGCAATGCCAGCCAGACGCTGACCCGCCCGGCATCCTCGCTGCCGGAACAACTCCTCTCTGCCCTGCGGGAACTGGTGAGAGCGGAATTCAAGCTAAGTAACCCAAGTTCAGGCTCCGATGGCTGGCTAACGGACGACGCGCTTTGGCTGATCAGCAAAACCACCGCCGACAGAGCGCGGGCGTGGTTGTTGCAACAGGGCGTAACCAGCGTACCTGAAAGCAATGTCCGGCTATTTGATGAAATGCAGGCGCATGGGCTGATTGTTCCCACGCAGGACGGTAAGGCGGTCTGGTCATGCACCGTCACCGCTGACAGCGGCTGGACGCCGGGCCGCCCACTAACATTGTTGCGCCTAGCGCCATCACGGATCTGGCCGAACTCAGAAGATCGACCCACGCCGTTTTCCGGAAAAGTGATACCAGGTAGTACGGCGACGACCATAGCCACTGAAAGAGGAAAAGCTGACAGCCAAACCGCTCCCGACATTACTGCACCTGAAAACGAACTCAGTGAGTTGGCTTTTTCTCTGTTTGCACCACCGGAACAGGAAATCGATAAACACATCCTGCCCGCATCGACAGATATAGTTGATGAATTACCGAAAGTTCAGCCCGGACAGGTAGAAGCAGAGACAGGCGGCAGGGAAAACGTCAGTCGGCAACCAGAGACGCCACGTCCCGTTGCCGTACCCGAAACCGCTCAGGTTACGGATACCGGTTTTATCGACTGGCTCAGGGAAGGCATACGAACCTATAAAATTGCGGTAAACGACACGCTGGCAAGGATCCATATGGTCGAAGGCAAAGCGTTTCTGGTCTCACCGGAAATCTTTAAGCTGTACGTCAAAACCACTACCGGCGCAACCGGCGATGAATGGAAACAGGTGCAGAAAGCATTCCAGAAACTGAAACTCCACCAGCGCGGCAACGATGGCATCAACATTTTCGTTTGCGAAGTGAAAGGTCCGCGTAAAACGCGTCGGGTGAAGGGGTATCTGCTAAACAGGCCGGAAGATATATTTGATGAAGCTGTGCCAGAGGATAATCCTTATTTGTCGGTTGTTACGGACATTCAAAGCGGTAGATGACTTTAACCATATAGCGCTATTATCAGACAGTCGGGTATGGTTAAGGGACATAAAGGAATACATACGACCCGCCCAGAGCGTTCCCCACGATATACCTTACGCGGAGATTAAACTGCGAATTTATTTTACTTACCCATGTTAATCCAGAAGTATAATTTACCTTCATGCTAAAAATTAGAGTTATTGACTTATTTTTAAAGCACTGGTTATTTGTACATTGAAAAGGAAAAAAACAGACACATTTATAAGCTATCTTTCCGAGAGGGAGTTAGCGATGTCTGACGTAAGTGCAGTGAATAATTACAACGTTCGGATACTTAGTCTGAATGGTGGTGGGGCTAGGGGGATGTTTACTATCAGTGTCCTTGCAGAGATTGAGAGGATACTTGCCAGTAAACACCCTAGCCAAGACATCAAAATTGGTGACTATTTTGATCTCATTACTGGAACATCAATAGGCGGTATATTGGCTCTCGGGCTTGCTACAGGCAAGAGTGCTCGCGATCTGGAACGAGCCTTCTTCGTTAAAGCGAATGACATTTTTCCAACCAGATGGTGGCTGACCAACCTGGTTAAGTCACTTGTTGCTCCTATTTACAGTAGCTTGCCCCTCCGGGAAACCGTTGAAGAAATGATAGGAGCTGAAACCACCTTTAATGACCTGACCCGGCGAGTGATGGTTCCGGCAGTAAACCTTTCAACAGGAAAGCCGCAGTTTTTCAAGACACCACATAACCCTGATTTCACCCGCGACGGGCCGCTAAAATTGATTGATGCCGCGCTCGCAACCTCCGCCGCACCAACGTACTTTGCCCCGCACTATTGCAAAGATCTCCGCGCGTATTTTGCTGATGGGGGTTTGGTTGCTAACAACCCTAGTTACATAGGACTTCTGGAAGTGTTCAGGGATATGAAGTCTGACTTTAATGTAGCCCACAAAGACATACACATACTCAATATCGGTACTGTCGGTGAAGAATACTCACTTAGTCCAAGGCTTCTGAGCAAAAAATGGTGGAGTGGATACTGCCACCTGTGGGGAGTGGGTAAACGACTGGTGCTTACAACCATGACGGCTAACCAGCATCTTCATAAAAATATGCTCCTGCGTGAGCTTACTCTCCATGACGCGTTCGATAACTATATCTACTTGGATGAAGTTATCCCCAATGAAGCAGCCAGTGATATCACTCTGGATAATGCCACGAAGAGTTCCCTGGAAAATCTAAGCGCAAGGGGAACACAACTCGCTAATGTGCAGTTCGCTCAGAATCAGAAGCTTAAGAACTTTTTCACTACACCTGCAAAACCCTTTAGGCGCACAATCGCGCAGGAGATACTCTGATGCGTTGGGATTTTAACAATTACTACAGCCACAATGTGGATGGCTTAATCAGTAAACTCAAACTGGGAAAGACTGAATCCGATAAACTGAAAGCGCTTCGCCAGAAAGTCCGTGAGAGAACGAGAGATGTATTTAAGGAAGCCCGGGAAGTCGCTACTGACGTCAGAAGGCAAACATTGACACTTGAGAGCGTCAGGTTAAAACTGGAGCAAACGAATGTTCGCTACCTCTCGCCCTCAGACCGTGCTGATCTTGCACGGCTCATTTTTGAAATGGAAGATGAAGCACGAGATGATTTCATCAAATTTCAGCCTCGTTTCTGGACTCAGGGAAGCTTTCAGTACGATACGTTAAACAGGCCTTTTCATCCGGGGCAGGAAATGGATATAGATGATGGTACCTATATGCCCATGACCGTATTTGAATCCGAACCTAGCATTGGCCACACTCTGCTACTTCTACTCGTAGATACTTCACTGAAATCGTTAGAAGCTGAAAACGATGGATGGAGATTTGAAGAAAAGAATACATGTGGCCGCATTAAAATTCCTCATGAGAAAACACACATTGATGTGCCTATGTATGCGATCCCGAAAGAGCAATTTCAGACCAAACAAACCGCAGCAGATTCTGCACACGTCATAAAGGCAAATTCGATGTTTGAGTCTGTAGCTATGAATAGGGATTTGCGCGAGGCATATGTCGTTGAGTCCGACAAAGTCAATTTAGCACTACGTGATGGGGTAAAAAGGTGGTCGATAAGCGACCCAAAAATTGTTGAAGACTGGTTTAACGACAGTTGCAAGCGCATCGGAGGGCACCTTCGTTCAATTTGCCGCTTTATGAAAGCCTGGAGAGATGCTCAATGGGAAGTTGGAGGCCCTTCATCAATCAGTCTGATGACTGCCGTGGTAAACATCCTCGACAGAGAGGATCATAATGGTTCCGACCTCACCGAGACGATGAAACTCGTTGCCAGACTACTGCCTGATGAATTCTGTAGTGGTCTGGAAAGTCCCGACGATACTGATGACAAGTTACTGTTCCCGGCTGAATGCGATCATAATGTACACCAGAGAACCATCGTTGAAACTATGAGAAGCTTACAGGGTATTTTACTTGATGCTGAGAGCTCAGGCAGCAGAGAAGATGCGCTACATAAAATGAATGAAGCATTTGGGAAACGAGTAACTAATGCTTCGTTAATCACATCAATTGCTGCGGCTCCGGCATTTCACAATTTGCCATCTAAAGAGCCTGCACCCGTGAAAATCAACAAAACGATGGTAAGTGGCTGATGGAGGAAGGGCTACTTCATAAAGTGATGACAGGTTGCGGGTATCGCTATACACGTGCTCGCAATCTGCCTGAGAAGGCTATTCTGCACAGCCAGGATCGTCGGAAAGGCTTTTATACGAAAGAATACGAGACTATCGCAGGTAACTTTAATATTGCTCTTGTGATCCACTCTGACCCATTTACTGAACTACCGATAGCTTGCATTTTTGAACTCCCTGAGCAATTCAGAGACCGTCTTATGCCCCATGTCAGTCTTGAAGGGATCCTATGTTATGTAGAACAAATGGAGGCGGACTGGGATTCCAACGACCTAGAAGGAACATATAGAGAAGTTGATACACAGATACACAGAACTCTAGTTAACTCGGTATTAGCAGCTATAGAAGGGCAGAATGATAAGAGAGAACTGGAAGGCGAATTTACCACATACTGGCGACCCAGTGAGAGCCTGTTTATTCTGTCAAACGCAAGCCGGGAGACAAAACTTAAAACTCGTTTGTCGAAATCATTAACGCCTGATGGTACCCCCAGACTGGAGTATATAACGGTTGAGGAATCGTCACCGGAGGACTCGGAAAGTGTTATTACAAAATGGCTTAAGCAAAGGTATCTCCACCTGAGCTCGTTAAAAGAATACCTTATCAATACGCACTACATTTCTGTAAACCCCTGCCGCCTTGCCGGGATGAAATGGCCACCGGCTTCATTTCGGGACTTATTGGATTGGCTTGAAAAGGCGGATCGCAATGCCAGAGATAGAGTCATTGAACACATCAAAGCGGAAGGCAAGAAAAGGTACATTTTTCTCTTTGATATTTTCAACCAGGATATCTTTGCTATTTATGTTGAGTTCAACACAAAGTCTATTGATTTCAGGAGACATAAGAGATCAGCCAAAAACTCAACCGCCAAATTAGCTACAATGTTGGGTGGCAAAAGCGTTTGTACAGCGTATCAAAGACTGGAGGTTATTCGTGCGGATATTGCGACATTACTTAGCCGAAATTCCCGGCGAGAAGGGGCAGCAAATCTATCAGAAAAGTGTATAGCTCTGGTCGGCTGTGGAACAATTGGTGGGTATCTTGCGGAATTATTACTCCGGAACGGGGCTGGATGCGGTAAAGGTTTCCTGCACCTCTATGATGATGATTTATATAAACCAAGTAATTTTGGTCGCCATCCCTTATCGTCACATGATTTTGGGTGGCCCAAATCCCTTTCACTTGCAACAAGACTCCAGGACTCCGTGCATTTACAGACGAAGGTTGTCGGATTTATAAAACAATTCACTATCAGTACTGATGTAATGCAGAAATACGACATTATTATTGATGCAACAGGCCGTCCTCCGGTATCCAAGCGTATGGCTGCGATAGTAAGAGAGATTCCCCCAGAGCAAAGACCAATAGTTATTCACGCATTTAATGATGGTAACGGACGAGCATCAAAAGTTTTAATCGATGACGGTCGAAGCTGCTATGTGTGTATGGTTTCTAATCCCGCAAAATACCGCAACGAGATCGATTCACGATTTTACAATCTCGATATATCAAGTGAAAAAAGCAAAAGCTGTGGTAGCACTTACACACCTTATGATGCGGCGGTGAGTAGTATAACTGCATCTTTAGCTCAACTGGCGGTGTTGAGTATTCTCGAACCCGAGCTGAAGTGGACTTATAGTGAACATATGCTTGAGGGTGGACGTTCGCTCAAACCTCAATTTTTGCCACGCCAGCCTAACTGCCCTATATGTAATGAACATAAATGAATTGGTATTCATCGATGATTTTAACAATCATGTCGTTATCATGAGTGAGGTCGTGCAACGGCTCAATTCATATCGTCAAATGCATTATGCTAGTACCGAGGCTGGAGGGACCCTGATAGGAGAACGCCGGGGGCAACACATTGTCATCACTAACATTTCGGAGCCCGGTTCTGGTGATATCAGGTCACGTAATCAGGTAGATAGAAAAGGTGTTCACCATCAGCAAAAAATTGACGAATTATTTCAACAATCAGACGGCTTCCTTGTTTATTTGGGCGAATGGCATACACATCCCGAAGATTTTCCGCAACCATCGTATACAGACATAAAATCTTGGCTGACCGGGCTAAAAGTAACTGAACCAATGGTCATGCTTATTGTGGGCAGAAAAAGAGTATGGGGAGGTAAAAAATATTGTAATGACATAAAAATTTTAAAAGAGAAAATAAGTAATAGCCAGGATTAATGGCCCATATGTATTAGCTATATTAGCTCATAGCTGCTCTGAGATATTAGCCGCCATTAACTACTGGATATTTTGTGGATACTGTCCTGTCAGATATTTCAAGTTCGGAACGGCGGCGCTGACCTGTCAACGCTGTACGGTTATCCGTCTGATATCCGCAAGGCGATTTACACCACCAACGCTATTGAGTCGCTGAATAGCGTAATCCGGCATGCGATTAAAAAACGTAAGGTGTTCCCATCAGACGACTCGGTAAAGAAGGTGATATGGCTGGCGATAGAGACGGCGTCAAAGAAATGGACAATGCCGCTGAGGGACTGGCGGTTGGCCATGAGCCGCTTTATTATCGAGTTCGGTGATCGTGCGAGCGATCACCTTTAAATGAGATGGCGATTAAACAGAATCGTGGACAGGCTCCAAAAATGAAAAAGACGATCCGTTTTCCACAGCGGATCGCCCTCACTGGATAAATTCTGCTACAGCATTACTGCGCGTGCCGATTCATTAACTTTTCGCCCCCACCACTCCATAACCTCAACACGCTGCGAGAGATATGTGGAGCGGTTATAAGCGGCCCGCGTCTGATTGGTATCGACATGCGCCAACACAGCTTCAATCACATCCGGTGAAAATCCGGCTTCATTCATGGCCGTACTGCCCAAGGCCCGAAAACCGTGCGATACCAGTTCTCCCCCCAGTCCCATGCGATGTAAAGCCTTATTGACCGTTTCACTGTTCATCGGCTTGCTACGCTTCCCTCTGCCGGGAAAAACGAATGCCGAGTGCCCGCTAAACGGTTTAAGCCGCTCTAGTAGCACCATCGCTTGCGGTGACAGCGGTACTTGATGTTCACGGCGCTTCTTCATACGCTCTGGCGGAATGGTCCAGAGTTTTTTTTCCATGTCGATTTCACGCCACATAGCCCCGGCCGCCTCGCCGGGACGAACCAATGTCAAAAGTTGCCATTTCAGCAGATAGCGCGTCATCAGGCCCAGATTGGTCGTTTCAATGCGCTGCATTAGTTCCGGCAAACGTTCGGGACGAATGGTTGCCATATGCTGTTTCTTCGGCTTCTCAAACACCTTACCAATCGTGGATGCCGGGTTGGCATCAAGAAGCCCGGAATTGACCGCGAATACCATGATTTCATTGATACGCTGCGTCAGACGGCGCAGGGTTTCCAGCGCACCACGTACCCGTACCGGTTCAAGCGCGGCGATCAGTGTGTGCGCTTTCAAGTCAGCCACAGCTATCTGTCCAATTACCGGAAAAACGTCACGCTCCAGTGAACGCCAAATATCGCCGGCATGAACCTCGGAAATACCGCTGTTTTTTTTAATGGCAAACCACCTCGTTGCCACATTAACGAACAGGCTGTCTTTGGCTCTTTTTTCCTGCTCAGCCTCGTCCTGTTCCTGTTTTTTGGGGTCGATACCTTTGATCAAAAGCGAGATATATTCATCATGAAGGGTACGCGCGGCCGCCAGCGTCATGGAGGGATAATGGCCCAGCGTGATATTGGTACGCGTTGAGGAATTTGGTCGCTGGTAACGAAAACGCCAGATTTTCTTGCCCGTAGTCCTGATGGAAAGTGTCAGACCATGACCATCAGGCAGTTCATAATCTTTAGCGGCGGGTTTTGCTTTTTGTACTGTGACAGCAGAAAGCAGGCGGTGTGTTGCGGTCATCGTTCACTCCTTAGTTGTCGTTAAAAAACCAAACGACGGGAATGGTGTAATGTCCTGTATCCGCAACCCTTTCTCAGCCACAAAACCAAAATGGCCTACGAAATTTCTCTTTCCTATGCGTAGGCCATTTTGTGGGCCATTTCGCGCCGGATACCCCGATATGCAGAGGGTATCATAGAGACGAAAAAAAACCGTATGCCTTTGACAGCGATACGGTTTTCATTCATCCAGAGATGTATAGGAACATCCCGGAATAGATAAGTGGCGGAACGGACGGGACTCGAACCCGCGACCCCCTGCGTGACAGGCAGGTATTCTAACCAACTGAACTACCGCTCCACTCTGTGCTCATTGAGCGGGTTGAATACTAAGATGACGGCACTATTACGTCAATGGTTTTTATAACTAACCGATTCTGTTTGCTCATAATTTCATCTTAACGTCTATTCCATCACCGCCGTCATACTATTCATTGCGCCACAGACAACTGCCGCCTTTTTTCGCAATCAAATCCAGACGTTTTTCATGCATCAGCAACTCTTCATCATTGGCGTATAGCACTTTTAACGCCGAAGCCGGTCGAGTAATGCGCTGAATGCTTTCGCTCTCATTTTCCTGACGCTGTGTTTCACCTTCCATCGAGAACGCCAGCGATGTCTGGCCGCCGGTCATCGCCAGATAAACTTCCGCCAGAATTTCGGCATCGAGCAAAGCGCCGTGCAACGTTCGTTTGCTGTTGTCTATCTGATAGCGATCGCATAACGCATCCAAATTATTCCGCTTGCCCGGAAAGATTTTACGCGCCATCAACAGGCTATCGGTTATCTTGCAGAAGGTCTCCGTCTTGGGAATATCCCGCTTTAACATGCGGAATTCATAATCCATAAAGCCAATATCAAACATAGCGTTATGAATGACTAACTCAGCGCCGCGGATAAAATCGATGAAGTCGTCGGCAATATCCGCATAGGTGGGTTTATCCGCCAGAAATTCATCGCTGATGCCGTGTACATGATAAGCTTCCGGATCGACCAAACGATCGGGCTTGATATACACATGGTAGTGTCGCCCGGTCAGACGACGGTTAATCACCTCAACAGCGCCAATTTCAATAATTTTGTGTCCTTCGTAATGAACCCCCAGCTTGTTCATACCGGTGGTTTCCGTATCCAGGACGATTTGTCGCGTAATTTCAGTGCTCATCGTTTTCGTTTATGTCAGACTTGCCATTTTCACCATAAGGAAGAGTCTACCAGAGATGCTTAAACAGGTAGAGATTTTCACCGACGGATCTTGTCTCGGCAATCCGGGTCCTGGCGGTTACGGCGCCTTGCTGCGCTATAAACAACATGAAAAAGTCCTGAGCGCCGGCTATCGGCTAACCACCAATAACCGCATGGAACTGATGGCGGCTATCGCGGCACTTGAAAGCTTAACCACGCCCTGTAACGTGGTTTTAAGCACCGACAGCCAATACGTCCGCCAGGGGATCACCAGTTGGATCCATAACTGGAAAAAACGCGGCTGGAAAACCACAGATAAGAAGCCAGTAAAAAATGTCGATCTTTGGCAACGTTTAGATCAGGCGATTCAGCGCCATACCTTGCGCTGGGAATGGGTAAAAGGCCATGCCGGCCACCCAGAGAATGAGCGTTGCGACGAACTCGCCCGCAGCGCCGCCAGCGCCCCGACGCTTGACGATATCGGTTACAATCCCGAAAAATAATCCGACTATCGATTACGGAAAAGCTTCGTTACGCCGACCGTACGGCGCAAAGGAACTTTACTACGCCGGGCGCGCATCGGCGTAAGACTCAGCGGAATGGTTCGCTTACGCGCGACAATCAACGATAGACAACCGAATAAGGGAAAATGTTTATTCAATTTTCCCTTATTTTCACGCCATGGCGTAACTTGAAGACTGGCGAGATGTACCACTTCATAATTCAGCAGACTGAGCCAGTCTATAATTCGCATTTGGGTAAACATCCGGCTGCAATAGGGTTGCCGTTTATTTAAGCCGGGAATCAATTTTGCGATCCCTAATAAACTGACTGGATTAAAGCTGCTCAATATCAGCCACCCGTCATCAATCAGCACCCGATCCACTTCCCGCAGAATACGATGGGGATCGGCTGCATAAGACAACGTCTGCGCCAACAAACAGGCATCCACCGATTTCTCAGAAAAAGGCAAATGATGCAGATCGGCAATGACCTGCACATTATCGCCGCCCGGTGCGACATTCACCTGATGCGCTATAGCGCAATCTTGTGTGTTTATCGCCGCGCTCAACGCCCCGACTTTCAACAAATGAAAACCGAATAATTTCGGCCACCAGGGTAACAATGCCTGCTCAAGCGATTCGCGGTAATATCCCCCGCAGGAAATATCGTTCCACGAACCGGGACTCAAGACAGTTTGAGGTGTTTGTGCTGGCTTCATGTTCTATTATCTTCCCCGGGCTGAGAGCAAAACGAGGTAATCCATGAATCTTATCAGTATTGCGGCACTTCAGGACAACTACATTTGGTTACTGAGTGATAAAGACAACCACTGTGTCATCGTCGATCCCGGCGAAGCCCAGCCGGTATTGAACGCGCTCAATGAGCATCAGCTTACGCCTGACGCGATTTTGCTGACTCATCATCATCATGACCATGTTGGCGGCGTTGCGGAACTTGTCGCGCGCTATACGAATCTGCCGGTATTTGGCCCTCGGGAAACCCAGAAATGCGGTGCAACGCATATTGTTGAAGAGGGAAACATCCTGTCGCTGCTAGATTCAGACTTTTCTGTACTTGCCGTACCAGGCCATACATCCGGACATATTGCTTATTATTCCCATCCTTTTCTGTTCTGCGGGGACACGCTATTCTCCGCGGGATGCGGCCGTATTTTTGAAGGCACACCAAAGCAAATGTATGATTCAATAGAAAAAATATCAAACCTCCCTGATGATACCCTGATTTGTTGCGCACATGAGTACACGCTGTCAAACTTAAAATTTGCTAATGCAATATGGCCGGAAGAGCCCACAATTAAGGCCTACCTCCATAAGATCAGTCAGATACGTGAAAAGTCACAGTCTACTCTGCCTACAACCCTGGGTTTAGAGCGAAGAATCAATCTCTTTCTCAGATGCCATGATCTTGATTTAAAAAGAAAACTATCAAATGAACCGGAAAGCATGGAGAATTGGCAAGTTTTTGCCCAACTACGCAGCAAGAAAGACTGCTTCTGAAGGTTTATGTTGTGCTAATCCTCTAATCAAAGTATCATTGCTCGTCTTTTAAGCAACTATTGACCCATATATGAAGGCTAGAGCGATGATACTCGCCTCAGTCTTGCTGGCCGGTTGCCAGGTACCGCCTAACGATACCTCCCAACCGAAACAGCATGCACAGAGTCTGTCTTCGGCAAGTCAAAGTGAAGCAGTAAAGTACGCAGAGGGTCGAGAGACCTCGGCGCGATGGCTGGATGATGACAGCATCGCGCAACAAGATCTGTGGAACTTCATTAGCGACGAGCTGAAGATGGAGGTTCCGGAAAACGCCCGGATCCGCGAACAAAAAATGCGTTATTTAAAAAATAAGAGCTATCTCCACGATGTAACATTACGGGCAGAGCCGTACATGTACTGGATTGTCGAGCAGATTAAGCAACGCAAAATGCCGATGGAACTGGTACTGCTACCCATAGTGGAGAGCGCTTTTGACCCACACGCCACATCATCTGCTAATGCCGCAGGGCTATGGCAGATAATCCCTGGCACGGGGCGTAATTATGGTTTGAAACAAAACCAGTGGTATGACGGACGTCGCGATGTTGTTGCGTCGACAACCGCCGCCCTGGATATGATGCAACGCCTTAACAACATGTTTGACGGTGACTGGCTCTTGACTGTCGCCGCGTATAATAGTGGTGAAGGTCGCGTCATGAAAGCCATGAAAGCGAATAAAGCGAAAGGACTATCAACGAATTTTTGGGCGCTGGCGTTGCCTCGTGAAACGTCAATCTATGTACCCAAAATGCTGGCCCTGAGCGATATTCTCAAGCATAGCAAAAAATACGGTTTTACCCTGCCCAAGCCCAACGAAAGCCGAGCATTAGCCAGAGTTGACCTTGGACAACAGATGCAGTTGACGCAAGCAGCAGAGATGGCTGGTCTGCCGCTGAATAAACTGAAGAGCTACAATCCGGGCTATAAACGTAATGTGACCGCACCAAACGGCCCGCATTACATCATGGTGCCGAAGGCTCACATCGATCGGTTGAAGGACTCACTGGCGGATAGCGATATCGCCGCCATAGAGTCAACAACGCGTTTGGCGCAGTCAACGCAGGAGTCTCAGTATAAGGTTCGCGCCGGCGATACCTTGTCGACGATTGCCGCACGGCTGAATGTCAGTACGAAAGATTTGCAAAGCTGGAACAACCTGCGCAGTGCTCATGCACTAAAAGTGGGCCAGACGTTGCAAGTCGCTCAGGTGTCTGACATTGACAGTAGCGATGAAGGCAGATCAATCACCTATCAAGTTCGTAAAGGTGATTCGCTTTCCAGCATCGCCAAACGTCACGGCGTCAACATAACTGATGTTATGCGCTGGAATTCGGTTATCAAAAACGCCAATATCCAGCCGGGCGATCGCTTGACGCTTTACGTCAGTAAAAATGCCCGACCGGACTCGTAACTGAGTTATATAAAAAAACTGCCTATATGGCAGTTTTTTTATGTCTGTTGAGCAGGAATTCAACCAGCAACGGATTATGATCCGATGCCTGTGTTTCCAATATGGAAGATTGGGCGACTTCTAGCTGACGGTAAAATACAAAATCCAGCGGTCGTCCAAACACCTTGCGGCGGAGATCGTCAGCAAAGCAAACCTCCTGTAAATCCATCCTCAAAGCAAATCGGTAGAGCGCTTTAATACGGGGCTGGCTCCAGGCATTGAAATCCCCAGCCATGATCACCGGTCCGCGATGAGAAAACAACTGCTCGCCGATGGCTTCAAGCTGTTTACTGTAAACGTCCACACCAAAGCTAAAGTTCACCGCATGAATATTCACAACCATTAACTGTCGACCATCTGGCAAAGAATAAACCGTTACCAACGCCGATTTGGATAAACGCAGTAAGGGTTCTTTTTCCCGCAAAGGACAGCAGTACATAGGTTGGGCCGCGGATAACGTCATCACGCCAGAGGGGTGCTGCGGTAAAATGATGGCTGGCACCTGGTCGGCAGAAAGGTAATTAGACGTTGCGAAGCTAATGAGCTCTGGCGAGCTTTGCGCCTCCTGAAGTAAAACCAACTGCGTGTTTTTGCCAAAGTTCTGTAGCACGGAAAGCCAGTTCATTCTCTGCTGTTTAAAGATGTTCCACACCATAATGCGTAAAATATCTTCCTTCAGCAGTAGCGGGCCTGAAGCCAGCACCTGCTCCGGTTGATGCATTGTTCCGGGTGGAAAGATACGCTCAGCCGGCTGACCCGCAACGTATCTCATCGCATATGTTTTTTTTCGCACGCCTCGCCTTGCTATACATTCCAGTACGTAAATTCACCTTCATAAAGCAAAGGTACACTTCTGTTATAAAGATTGTATAGCAGACTTTCAATGCATGGCAGTTGTTACGCGAAATAATAAACAATCTGCGAAGACAGTGAGCATAGCTCAATAGCAAATAACGTAAAACCGGGGAAATAATATTGAAAAATCAGGGTTAGATGGCGCGTAGTCAATACTGCCATGAGTTATGAGATATGGTCATAGAAGCACATGCAAAAAAGCCTTGAGTATTAACTCAAGGCTTATGCAATAAGTGGCGGAACGGACGGGACTCGAACCCGCGACCCCCTGCGTGACAGGCAGGTATTCTAACCAACTGAACTACCGCTCCACCGATTCTGTTACGTGTATCTTCCTGATACCGCCCTGTCGGGCCAGCTTCCGCTGCCTGATTACCGAATGTCATCCCGGTAATCCGTATTTGATGCCTGGCAGTTTATGAATCATTTCATGATTCACCCTACGGGCCGTTGCTGCGCAACGTTTAAAAACCTTCGGCTTTTTTCCTACTCTCTATCGAGTAGCGAACTGCCCGTTGGATTTCACTGCTACTTCTAATTTGATGCCTGGCAGTTCCCTACTCTCACATGGGGAGACCCCACACTACCATCGGCGCTACGGCGTTTCACTGCTGAGTTCGGCATGGGGTCAGGTGGGACCACCGCGCTATCGCCGCCAGGCAAATTCTGTTTCATCCTAACCGTTGCTTATCACACAACCATCAGAACCAATCCATGAACAAGCTAAAATTCTTCGTCTCTCTCACCAAAACACCTTGGGTGTTGTAAGGTTAAGCCTCTCGGGTCATTAGTACTGGTTAGCTCAATGCATCGCTGCACTTACACACCCAGCCTATCTACGTCGTCGTCTTCAACGGCCCTTCAGGGG
>NZ_JBEIAC010000060.1:0-906 GCF_040240335.1 Brenneria sp. L4-2C
CCAAAATAAAACCGCAGGATACCGCCTGGCTGCCGCCGGCCTTTCCACTCAACGGGCGGTTACCCGACCATCCTTATCCGGTGGCGATGAACGAACGCCGGCAGAACAGCCTGGAGCAACGTTACTATGACGAGTGCTGTCTGGCCGCCGGCAAACGGGTGTGGCGCCCCTGCTGCAAGACGCTGCACGTCAGCCTGTTCTTTGACGGCACCGGCAACAACCTGCATAACGACGTCTATGTGGATGAACATCCGCATCCCAGCAATATCGCCCGCCTGTTCCGCGCCGCCATCGGCAGCGGACACGCCGGCGGCGCGGCGCTGGAGAACGCGCTGCTGGATGTGCCGCCTGCCGGGAGCGAGACCTACTTCAAGTTCTATATGCCCGGCGTGGGTACGCCGTTCCCGGAAATCGGCGAACTGGATTACAGCAACCTGGGACTGGCGACCGCCAGCGGCGGGGAAAACCGTATCAACTGGGGACTGTTGCGACTCATTGACGCACTGATGCGCGCGCTGAAACTGGGCAAACTGGAAGACACGGCATCGCTGGCGGCCGTCGGGGACATGGCCACTTCCTGGGCGGCGCTGGGGCTGGGCGGCGCGCATAACCGCTATGAGACCTTCTATCGGCACTTCAACAGGTTGCAGAACAACATCTGGCAGGCGATGAACCCGACCGGCCGGGGCAAGGCGAGGCTGATGGGCATGAAACTGTACGTGTACGGTTTTTCACGCGGCGCGGCGCAGGCCCGGACCTTCGTCAACTGGCTGACCGAGCTGTTCCCTAAGCCGGATAGCGCGGACGGCGTGCCGGCCCAGGTGTTGCAGGGCAGCAACCCGGCCTGCCGCCTGCCGGTCAGCGTGGAGTTTCTCGGGCTGCTGGATACGGTGGCGTCGGTGGGGG
>NZ_JBEIAC010000061.1:0-869 GCF_040240335.1 Brenneria sp. L4-2C
ATCCCCAGCGTGATCATGCTCAGCTTCCACTCACAAGGGCCGCCGCCGTCCAGCGCCACCCGCTGGCGATATACCCGCCCAGCCGCATCCGGCTGCAACGCCATATGCACCGGATTATATCCCCGGCTTTTGTATTTTGTCATATCCGCATGAATGTCTTCGAGCAGACAAACGCTGGAGCGGTATAAGGCATTGAGCGGAAAAGCCGTGGTATTCGGCGGAGCAACAACCTCAATATCTACCCACTGGGTCTGTTCCGGCGGCGAGAGCGTTAAATCTCTTTTCGGCGCGCAGGCCGCCAGCGGCGCAATACTGAACAGCATCAGCAAGTTGATGAATTTCATGCTTTTTGATCCTCATTAATTACGTACCGCTGCGCCCATACTCGCTGATGTTTCCGGATCGTTCTGCGCCTTGACAGATCGATTGAGAATATTTCATGCCTGGTATTTATCTAAAACATTACTTCATATTTTTTAACCTTTCGTAATCAGGATCTGCCTTTCCGAAAGTAACCGAACCATCAGGATAGATAATTTTACTTTTCTCTCCTACCGTCTTTTTTTTCACACCTTGCCATGTCACTATTTTTTTTTCATCCACCGTGGGTGAAAAAACGATTTTTCCATTTATTCCGGCATCTATGGTCATTCGATATGGCATAAAACTTTTCTTTCCATATAACGACAAAGATCTTTCAAATTTACTCAAATAAAACTCGATAACATAGGGGTAATACACTGAAGAATAAATTAACTCATTGCGCACTGGTGCGTAATAACCGTTATTAGACGCCTCATTATCAAAGGCTACCTTTACCCCTACCGCCGTTCCAATTTCAGCATCCTTAACCAGATGATCGGTACGAC
>NZ_JBEIAC010000062.1:0-679 GCF_040240335.1 Brenneria sp. L4-2C
TGCTCTTTAACAATCTGGAACAAGCTGAAATTTGAAACGATACAGCTGAACATTATCCGCAAGGGTAGTGATTTTGTTGTGTCAGAGTCTCTCAAAAATCACAGCGCGATGATGTCGAAAGACACCTTCGGGTTGTGAGGTTAAGCGACTAAGCGTACACGGTGGATGCCTAGGCAGTCAGAGGCGATGAAGGGCGTGCTAATCTGCGAAAAGCGTCGGCAAGGTGATATGAACCGTTATACCCGACGATACCCGAATGGGGAAACCCAGTGCAATCCGTTGCACTATCGTTAGATGAATACATAGTCTAACGAGGCGAACCGGGGGAACTGAAACATCTCAGTACCCCGAGGAAAAGAAATCAACCGAGATTCCCCCAGTAGCGGCGAGCGAACGGGGAACAGCCCAGAGTCTGAATCAGTTTGTGTGTCAGTGGAAGCGTCTGGAAAGTCGCACGACAGAGGGTGATAGTCCCGTACACGAAGATGCACAGATTGTGAGCTCGATGAGTAGGGCGGGACACGTGTTATCCTGTCTGAATATGGGGGGACCATCCTCCAAGGCTAAATACTCCTGACTGACCGATAGTGAACCAGTACCGTGAGGGAAAGGCGAAAAGAACCCCGGCGAGGGGAGTGAAATAGAACCTGAAACCGTGTACGTACAAGCAGTGGGAGCC
>NZ_JBEIAC010000063.1:0-646 GCF_040240335.1 Brenneria sp. L4-2C
AGGTGTCGGTGCAGGCGCAGAGCGATGAGCTGGAGCTGACGGGACAGCGTGATGTGAGCGTGAGCAGCGTGGCGGGTAAGGTGCTTATCACGGCGGGAGAAGAGCTGACGCTGAGCTGCGGCGGGGGATATATCCGGCTGAAGGGCGGGAAAATCGATCTGGGCTGTCCGGGCAATATCCTGCTGAAGTCGGCCAATGTGCAGAAGATGAGCGCCGCCAGCCTGAATGTGCCTTTGCCGCAACTACCGGCTATCGGCCCCGCGGTTTTGGAACTCGATCTCCGGGATCGCGATATGTCGCCCGTCGCGCACGCGGCTTATACCCTGACGTTTGAAAGCGGCTCGGTAATAACGGGGCGGTTGGACGAAAAGGGGTATGCGCGGCATGAAAACGTACCGGACGAACCCGGCAACGTGCGTTACGAACTGCCGCCGCCCAAACCCGAGACGCTGTGGGAGCCATGGCGATCGATGCTGGATGAGTCTGATATATGGTCGGGTACGACAACAGGAGGCAATCACTGATGGGACAGCAACTCACTCACGCACTGGCGTTTTTTACCGCCGCGCCCGATAGCTGGTTTTCACAGGGAAAGAAAAAAATTGAAGCCTGCGGCCTATGGATCTGGGAAACGGTTCAGGGCGAC
>NZ_JBEIAC010000064.1:0-619 GCF_040240335.1 Brenneria sp. L4-2C
TCGCTGCCGCAGCTTCGGTGCATGGTTTAGCCCCGTTACATCTTCCGCGCAGGCCGACTCGACCAGTGAGCTATTACGCTTTCTTTAAATGATGGCTGCTTCTAAGCCAACATCCTGGCTGTCTGGGCCTTCCCACATCGTTTCCCACTTAACCATGACTTTGGGACCTTAGCTGGCGGTCTGGGTTGTTTCCCTCTTCACGACGGACGTTAGCACCCGCCGTGTGTCTCCCGTGATAACATTCTCCGGTATTCGCAGTTTGCATCGAGTTGGTAAGTCGGGATGACCCCCTAGTCGAAACAGTGCTCTACCCCCGGAGATGAATTCACGAGGCGCTACCTAAATAGCTTTCGGGGAGAACCAGCTATCTCCCGGTTTGATTGGCCTTTCACCCCCAGCCACAAGTCATCCGCTAATTTTTCAACATTAGTCGGTTCGGTCCTCCAGTTAGTGTTACCCAACCTTCAACCTGCCCATGGCTAGATCACCGGGTTTCGGGTCTATACCCTGCAACTTAACGCCCAGTTAAGACTCGGTTTCCCTGCGGCTCCCCTATTCGGTTAACCTTGCTACAGAATATAAGTCGCTGACCCATTATACAAAAGGTACGCAGTCACCC
>NZ_JBEIAC010000065.1:0-619 GCF_040240335.1 Brenneria sp. L4-2C
CTTCGGGGGGGCGCTTACCACTTTGTGATTCATGACTGGGGTGAAGTCGTAACAAGGTAACCGTAGGGGAACCTGCGGTTGGATCACCTCCTTACCAAAGAGCCTTTAGGGCAGTGCAGTGTCCACACAGATTGTCTGATGAAAATAACGAGCAGAAATACCTTAATAGGCTTGTAGCTCAGGTGGTTAGAGCGCACCCCTGATAAGGGTGAGGTCGGTGGTTCAAGTCCACTCAGGCCTACCAAATTCTTTCCCATGCTGCGTTGTGAAATGCCTCGCATACTGGAGTATGCTTCGCCATTGCACGCCTTGCCTGGAAAAGAATTAACTCTCTCACGAGTGGTATCTCAAGGTATCTGTAAGTCATGGGGCTATAGCTCAGCTGGGAGAGCGCCTGCTTTGCACGCAGGAGGTCTGCGGTTCGATCCCGCATAGCTCCACCATTAAAAAAGACTTCAGAGCGTATTGGCGACAGTATGCTGCGAAGTATTTTGCTCTTTAACAATCTGGAACAAGCTGAAATTTGAAACGATACAGCTGAACATTATCCGCAAGGGTAGTGATTTTGTTGTGTCAGAGTCTCTCAAAAATCACAGCGCGATGATGTCGAAAGACACCT
>NZ_JBEIAC010000066.1:0-539 GCF_040240335.1 Brenneria sp. L4-2C
CGGTTAAAAGAGTACCGGCGTATTGCTACACGCTACGACAAAACGGCGAGAAATTATCTGTCGATGGTGAAACTGGGCTGCATCCGACTCTTTTACAAGAAGTTATGCAATTAAGGGACACAGCCTAATATCACCAGTTCGAATATGAAGTTCTCTCACTCTGATCCTAGGAGCAAGCCCTGAACGCATCCTAAACATATTTACTGGTGAGTAAATCCCTTTAGGTGCAGCTTTGGCTTCTGCTCTCCACTAGTTGAACTCCAGCACTTCAACCCCAGCGGATCGATCCAAGTCAGCGCATTTGGGGCATACTGATAAAGGTTAATCCCCCCGCCAACCCTATCGGGTCCTGCTGCGTAAACCGTCCGCAATCAGGGGCGTAGTAGTGGAACAGATTATAGTGCAGCCCGGTCCCCCTCTGTCAGGATAGATGTCACCCCCATCAAAAACGCTAATGGGGCGGTGGGGAAACACCATGAAACGCATTTCACCCGAACGAAAATCAGCAGCACTGGCTAAATTACTGCCGCCTTACAACA